>JAPLKL010000073.1 GCA_026388095.1 Elusimicrobiota bacterium
CCCCAATCATCCACACCTATTCACAGAAAGAAAAAGAAGCAAAAAGAAAGAGGACCGGCCTATGACGGTCCTCTCTCTCGTCCCAACGACCGGACACTTTAATAAAACGGATTACCGGACATTTCTATTCTCTTGCAACACGGAAAAGAAGCTCCAGTTTCCGTGATATCCTGCGGGCCACGCAGTGTATCACCCCGACCCCTCCCTCCAATCCAGCCCCATCCGGTCCGCAGGGCTCCGCCGCCCGTGGTCTTCCAAACGTAGCTCCCCGGCACCAGCACGGCCAGCAGGACGGTGACGATCCCAAAGAGCGCCCGCTGGCGCGTATCGTGGGACTCCAGTCTCGCAGTCATCCCCAAGCGCTCAAGGCCGTTGGGCCTGCTGCAGCCAGCGCGTGAGCGCGAGGGTGCGTTCACGCTGGCCTTGTCTGGCCAGGATCTCAGCGACATGCAACAGAGCGTCCGGCTGTTCGGTGAAATCGTAGACGGCGAGGGAATAGCCCAAGACCTTGTAGGGCGTGTAGTCTTTCAGCCAGCTCCACACCTGCTTGTCATTTATATAGGCGGCCGACAGATTGGTCCCCGACACCGCGACCAGTATCCGCCGCGACCGGAACGGCTCGACGGCGTCTCCGTCTCGGGGGAATTCGCAGAAGAACAAGAGCGGGACGTAGCGGATGCCGTAAAAGTGCGGGTCCGCGGTCCCGAAGTAGCTCAGGTATATCGGGGGATTGCCTTCTTCCTTGAGGAGCCGGCCCAGGGCTTTCAACTCCTGTCCCCAATCCTGGTTCGAGTCGGTGAGCAGCTTGTAGCCTTCCTTCGGCCCGCCTGCCGCCTCGTTGAAATAAGCCAGATAATGGGGCTGGATCGCGAGGGTGCCCGCGGCGTACCAAAGCAGGAGCAGGCCCGTGCCCCAGCGCAGCCAGCCGATCCCCGTCTTCCAGCATTGGGCGACCGCGACTCCGCCGACCACGCAGCAGAGAGGGTTGATGGGAAGGATATGCCGGATGCCGATCTGAAAATGCGAAAAACAGGTGGCCGTCATCCAAAGCGCGGCGGGCGCCAGGACGAAGGCGAGGAACTCGCCGCGCGCCGCGGGCTCCGTCTTTTTCGCGGCCAAGCCCAGGATGGCCGCGGCCATGAGCAGAAGATGGGGCAGGGGGGTCTTCATCAGGAACGCGACGGGGAAATAGTACCACCACCCCCGGGCGGAGGTCTCCCCGAAAAGATAGCAGATGCGGCCGGCCCCTCCGCCGACGATGGAAAGGGTCGCGCGCAAGGCGTGCGCCCACAGCGGGATCTGGCGCGGCCCATAGACCAAGGTGACGGCGACGGCCGCCCCCAGCAGAGCGAAGAGCCACTCCGCGACCAAGCCCTTGGAGAAGACCGGCCGGCCCATGCGGTGACTGTGGATCGCTGCGCAGAAAGGCATGATGGGCAGCAGGATCACCGCGCTGTGCTTCGACGTCAAGGCCAATCCCACTAGGAACCCGGTCAGGAGGAACATCGCTCCGCGCCCGTGTTCGCGCTTGGCTGCCCTGGCCAGCGAGTAAAGGGACAGGAAGACGAAGAACGAGGCGGTGAAATCGGCGGCGATCAGAGGCGCGTTGGCGAGGATGCTGGGGCTGAAAGCATAAAGCGACAACGCCCCCAATCCGCAATAGTCGCCCCCCAGCTCCCGCGCCCAGCGGAACACGAGCCAGCCCAGCAGCGGGCTGAGGACGAGGAATATGAAGAGCCGGGAGGTGTGCAGAAGCCTCTCGGCGGGCACGCGATTCCGGTAGAGAAAAAGTTCCCCGTAGTTGTAGTGGCTCTTGCCGAGGTAGGCTTCGTCCTTGAGAAACGGGTCCGGATCCAGGAACAGCAGGGGGAAGGAAGCGATCAGAAACGGGAGAGGCGTGTTCAGGGTGTCGTCTATGGTCAATCTTCCCGACTTCCAGAACGAGTAGCCGGAGGCCATATGCACCGCCTCGTCGTAGGTCTGGGAGGCGGAGAAGATCGCGTGCGTGCCGAGCGCGATGTGCGACGACAACAATAGTCCGGCGACCAGCAAGACGACCCCGCCTGTCCCCTGCCCTGCGGCCCGCTTATAGGGCATAGACCTGGACCCAGGAAAGGTCGTTCGGATCGCTGTCGTGTCTGTCGTCGAAGATGAGTCGCGCGTGCTTTGCCAACAGCGCCTCGTAGGCGCTGCGCCCGCTGGAGCTCATGGACTGGATCATCTCGTAATAGCGTGGAGCGGCCCGATTGACGAGGAGGTGCGATATCCCTCCAACCTTGAGCTTCTCCAGCAGGGCCGCTCCATCGCTGGCGGAGTCAGCCCAGCCGATGATGGGATTCACGTCAAAGACAGATGCGGTGATGAATCGTCGTTCGCTGTAGAAGCCCCGTTCCTCGCCCAGGAACAGCACCTTGGAGTCAACCGGCGTGTTGGCATTGATATATTTTGTTCCGGCATAATACGGCCGCAAATAGGAATGGTGCGGATGTGATAGATAGGAATCTCTACCGGAGAATCTGAAGGCGACGCTCCATAAGCCTTGCGCATACCATACGAAGACAGCTCCACCGAGAGTGAGGATGAGGGTGCCATAGACGGCTCCTATGGTGAAGTATCTCAGGAATCTCGGGAATTCGGGGAGGAAGACCGCTTCCGCCGAGAGGACGGCAAGGACGGGTAGCGCGGGCAGCAGGAACCTCGGCATCCGCGTATGCAGGGCCCAGGCCAGCCAGATCCCCACCATTATGAGCATCATGGACCGTCGCCTGGCGGGCTCTGGTCGCGCCAGGAATACCCAGGGCAGGAGTATCTGAAAAGCGATCCCCGCCACATTGTCCAGCGGCCATGCCGGACTCCAGATGCCCGCAAAGAAGTCCTTGACCCCAGCCAAAGTCGTGAATGCCTGGACGAGATCCCGGGCGCCGGCGTCGGAAGCCAATCCCGCGGCGTTGACCGACAGATTGTTCCCCCATAAATGGTTCAGAAAGGGATAGATCGGATTGCCGTAAAAGACCGCATTCTTAAGGAACCAAGGACTCGCGGTCATGAGCGCGAGTCCCAGGAATACCCCCAATTCCATGCCCAGAGCGCGCCTCGTCTGCTGCCCCCGGATGCATCGGTAGATCAGGGGGATGGGCAGCATGAACATGTAGAGTCCGGCATTATATTTCGTGCTGACGCTCAGGCCGGCAAAGATTCCGGCCAGCGTGAGGAACTGATATCTGGAGTTCCCCGCCGGCCGCTCTTGCGCCTCCAACATCGCAAAGACCGCAAGCAGAGTATAGAACGCGCAGGCCAACTCCACTTTTGCGACCCCGCTCTCAAAGCAGACCATCGGCGCGCAGTAGAATAAAAGGGCGGCCAGGATCGCCGCGGACCGGCGCATGCGGCTGCGGCACCAGCAAAAGACCGCGCCCGCGGTCGCTATGCCGAATCCGCACTGGATGAGCTTGGCCAAACGCTCGTCGGCAAGCCCCAAGCCCAGGCCATAGAGCATCTCGGTGCCGAAGGGGATCCCGGAGTAGAGCATCGTGGGCGTGGGCACGATGCGGTGAGCGAGCAGGTAGAGTTTGGGCAGGGCCAGGTGATAAACGAGGGAGTCGTAGTAGAACTCCGGACCGAGAGCGGCTGAAAGATTCACCACCAAGTAGCTGCCCAATAGTCCGCACGCGATGATATCCCAGCCGGAGAACCCCGCGAATACTCCGCGGAGGTCCGCGCGCTGCGACCACGCCAAGATGTTCTGCCTATGCCAGATGAGTCCCGCGGCTATCGGCAATGCGACCAGCAGCTTCATCGTCACAGGGAACCACAAGCCCGCCAAACCCAAAAACAAGAGCAGATGGGAATATATCCCCAATCCGAGGCCCAGCGCCCGGAAAAGATATCCTTCGGTCCGATGCGCAAGCTTCAGAGCGCGCAGACCGAGGTCGCCAAGAACGAGCGCTCCGGCGAAGATGGCGAGGATCCAAAGCCCACAGCTCAGATTATCCTGTGCGGCGTTCCAAGAGACATGGCTGAGCAATTTGAACGGGACTGACAGGTTGAGGAGCTGCGGCTTGAAGCCCTTGGTATAGAACGAATATATATAGCCGTGGGACCAGGTCAGGATCCAGCAATACCAGATCGTTATCAATGTCCCGACGATAATGGCTGATGACGGCGCCTGGGCCTGGTTTTGAGCGATCGACTGCTGCCTGGATCTCGGCTTCATCAGGAGTACGCACACATTGTATCACAGCGGCCCGACGGGATTTTGCTATCATGGCGTTTGTCAGGCGACGATAGCCCAATTTAAGGAGAACATGTGCGGAATAGGTATCTTCATGCCGTTCTCATCCGCCGCGCCTGGCTGGCCGGCGCGCTGCTCGCTCTCCCCATCAGCCTGGCCGCGCAGGAGGCGGCCAAGGGCCCCTGGACCCCGGCCGCCGGCATCAGCGTCAAGGAGTATCGCGACGACAACGTCTTGCTCCAGGACCAGGGGGACCAGGCCCGCCGCAAGTCCTGGGTCACGGATGTCACCCCCAGCCTGGGCGTGACCTACCAGGATACGCGCGCGTTCAAGGCCCTCTTCTCCTATGCGCCGGAGATCGCCCGATTCCACAGCCAACCCTCCGAGAACTACGCGGCCCACCGCGGCAGCCTGAACTTGAGCGGGGCGACCGATGCCGCATCCTGGGAAGTGCTCAACAGCGCGGTCTGGATCGACGGCAGCGATCAGGGGCCTTCGTTCACGGGCGGCGGAGATGTCCCGGCCATAGGCGGCATACCCATACGCGACCGCCGCAGGGCTCTGGTCCTGCGCAACGGCTTCAAAGCGACCCGGACCCTCGGCCGCTGGTTCGTCCGTCCCTTGTTCAATTCGTACGTGCACGACTTCCGGACCCGGCAATTCAGCTCCGTGGGCGTTCACACCGGCTATGAGAACTACATATCCCGCTACGAGTTGAGCGGAGGGGCCGACCTCGGATTCGAGGCCTTCGCCCAGACCCGGCTCTTCGCGGGCTATCGCGTGGGCCGGCAGCATCAAGGCGAACTCCTGGGCGCGGCCAGCCCCTACAGCAACGACTACCACCGGGTCCTGCTCGGCGCCGAAGGCTCGCCCGCCGGCTGGCTCAAGTTCAACTTGGCGGCCGGGCCGGACTTCCGCTATTTCGCGCCCGGCACCGCCGCCAATTTCGACCGCAGGAAGACCCTCTGGTACTACGACGCGTCTTTGACCTTGACCCCGGGCCTGGCCGACGTCGTGGCCTTGGCCGCCAAGCGCTATGCCCAGCCGGCCTTCTCCAGCCAGAGCCTGTACGAGGACGTGGTCTATGACCTCGACTGGAAGCACCGATTCTGCGATCAGCTGACGGCCGGCGCCGGGTTCAGGACCTATGCCGGCCTCTGGCTGCAGCCCGTGCAGCGCCGCGATTGGATATACACCGGAAGCCTCTCCGTGAGCTACAAGCCCCGCAAGGGCCTGGGCCTGGACCTGGCCTATTCCCACGACTCGGTCTCCAGCGCGGTGCCCAACACCAGCGGCCGCACGTTCATGCGCAACCTCGTGTCCCTCGAAGGCAGATACAGCTTCTGAGCCGCGGCGTTTTTGTTATCATTAGCCCTATCGCACCGGAGGCCGGATGAAAACGAGGACCATCAGGCGGGAGCTGCTGGGGATGGTGGCGATCCTGGTCGTCGTCCCCTTGCTGGCGACCATGTCGCTGCTCTACCTGCAGAAGAGGCACATCCAGCAGCTGGTCAAGGACAACGAGATGGGCCACATCGTCACCGGGATCCTCGACCTCTGCCAGGCCGGCGTCAACACCCCGGACGGCCAGGCCCGGGTGCGCCAGATCCTCCTCGCCAAGAAGCTGGGCTCCGGCTACGCCTACGTGCTGGGCGGGCACGGCGACAAGCGGGGCGTCTACATCGTCTCCAAGGACGGCGTCCGGGACGGCGAGAACATCTGGGAGTCCAAGGACCTCGGCGGGAACCACTTCATCCAGGACATCGTCAATTCGGCGCTCGAGGCGCCCCCGGGGAAGGTGATCAGGTCCCAGCGCTACCCGTGGAAGAACCCCGACGACAAGGCGATGCGCTACAAGCTGGCCTACGCCGCCTACTTCAAGCCCTGGGACTGGGTCGTGGGGCTGAGCCTCTACGAGGACGAATACGACATGGGCACGGTCAGGTCCCTCAACCAGACCGTGCTCCTGGTGCTGGTGGTGGGCGCCGTCATCGGCCTGGCGGCCATCTTCTGGGGGATGCGGGTCGCGGATTCGCTCTCGCGCCCCCTGTCCAACATCATCGCCATCGCCGGCGTCGTGGCCAAGGGCGACCTGGGCGCCGCGGACGTCCGGCTCCAGGCCGCGGCCAGGCTGCTGCCGGCCCGGGACGGCCGGGGCCCGGGCGCCGACGGCAACGGCTCCCGCAGCGAGATCGACCAGCTGACCTACTCGGTCTATGAGATGACCAACCGCCTCAAGTCCCTCATCGGCCAGTCGCAGTCGTCCATCGTCCAACTGCTCTCCACGGCCACGGAGATCGCCGCCACCGCCAAGCAGGAGGAGGCGACCATGAACGGCCTGGGCGCCTCGACCACCGAGATCGCGGCCTCGGTCAACCAGATCTCCGCCACCGCGCAGGAGCTGGTCAACACCATGAACCAGGTGACCTCCGTCTCCGAGGAGACCGCCGGGCTGGCCACCGAGGGCGGCAGCAGCCTGGGAGTGATGGAGGCCAGCATCCGGGACCTGGCCGACGCCACCAAGTCCATCTCGGCCAAGCTGGCCGAGATCAACGACAAGGCCAGCAACATCACGGCGGTGATGACCACCATCACCAAGATCGCGGACCAGACCAACCTCCTCTCGCTCAACGCCGCCATCGAGGCCGAGAAGGCGGGAGAGCACGGCCTGGGCTTCGGCGTGGTGGCCCGCGAGATCCGGCGCCTGGCGGACCAGACGGCCGTCTCCACCTTGGACATCGAGCACATGATCAAGGAGATGCAGTCCTCCGCATCCTCCGGGGTCATGGAGATGGACAAGTTCTCGGAGGTGATGAAGTCCGGCATCGCGCAGATCCAGGGCCTCGGCGGCCAGATGGCCCAGATCATCTCCCGCGTGGAGCGCCTGCAGCCGCAGTTCCAGATGGTCCGCGAGGGCATGCAGTCCCAGTCCAACGGGGCCAAGCAGATCAACGAGGCCATGGGCATGCTCACCGAGACCACGCACAACACCATGGAGTCCATCAAGGAGTTCAACCAGGCCGTCGCCGCGATGCACGCCGCGATGCAGGGTCTCAAGGACGAGATCTCCAAGTTCAAGATCGCCGCATGAGCGAGTCCACGCTGATCGCCTTCAGCCTGGCCGGGGAGCGCTACGGCATGGCCTGCCGCGAGGTGGCGGCGGTCCTGCCCTTGGCCCGGCTGAGCCCGGCCGCAGGGGCCGACGCCGCGCTGGCCGGGACCCTCGACTTCCACGGGACCGCGGTGCCGGTCGTGGACCTCGGCCGGCTGGTGACGGGGCGGCCCTGCGCCGACCACCTCAGCACCAGGATCCTGGTCGTGGACTGCGGCCGCGCGCGCGCCGGGCTCATGGTGGAGCGGGCCGACGAGACCTGCCGCGCCGACGTCCCGCCGGCCGCAGCGGCGGGCCCGAGGGTCTTCAAGGTGTCCCGGGACGGGAGCGGCAAGACCGCGGCCGCGGCCGTGCCGCTGGGACCGCTCCTGGACCGGGTGCTCCGGTCGCGCCTGACGGGGGCGGCGTCAGCTCATGGACCTGGCGATCTTCAATGACGTCCTGATGTCGCGGGCGGGGTTCGACCCCGACGCCATAGGCCCCGCCGTCATCCGGGCCGCGGTCGCGCGGCGGATGCTGAGCTGCGGCTGCCGCGACGAGCGCGCCTACCTCCTCAAGCTCCAGTCCGACCTCCGGGAGATGGAGGCCCTGATCCTGGCCCTCACCGTGCCGGAGACCTGGTTCTTCCGCGAGCGGGAATCCTTCGTCTGGCTCAAGACCTACCTGGAGACCGAATGGCTCCCCAGGCGCGGGGGGCAGGCCCTGCGCATCCTGAGCCTGCCTTGCTGCACGGGCGAGGAGCCCTATTCCATCTCCATGACCCTCCTGGACATGGGCTGGCGCGTGGACCGCTTCGTCATCGACGCCCTGGACATCAACCCGGATTTCCTGGAGAAGGCGCGCGGGCTGGAATACGAGGAGAACTCGTTCCGGGGCGAGTGCGCCGAGCTGCGCCGGAAGCACTTCATCCCCCAGGGCGCCCGCTGCCGCCTGCGCCCGGAGGTGGCGACGCCGGTCCGCTTCGAGCGGGGGAACCTCCTCGAAGCCGGACCGCTGCTGCACCAGCCCAAGTACCACATCATCTTCTGCCGCAACCTCCTCATCTACATGACCGCCCTGGCGCGCAAGCGGGCCCTGGAGACCTTGGACCGCTGCCTGGAGCCCGACGGACTGCTCTTCACCGGACACGCGGAGGCCATCTCCTCGCCCAATTACCGGCCGGTCGACCATCCCCTGGCCTTCGCCTACCGCCGCGCGCCGGCGGCCGTGAGGAAATCCGTGCGGCCGGCACCGGCGGGACCTCCGATACCGCCGGCGGCGCCGTTGCTGCCGCGCCGCTTGCGCGCCGCGAAGCCCCCGCCGCCCCGGCCGAGGCCCCTCCGGGTCCCGGCGCCGGCGGCCCGGACCTCGGCGGGCTGCTGGGGCCGCGTCGGCAGCGGCGGCGACCGCTCCTGCGCCGAGCTCAAGAAGGCCCTGCACTGCCGCAACTGCGAGACCTTCACGGCCGCGGCCAGGGCGGTCTTCGACCAGCCGCCGCCTCCGGGATACCGGGATGAGCTGGCCGGCGTCCTGGCCGCGCGGGAGGCGCCCCGCCCGGAACACGAGACCTCGATCCTGGTCTTCCGCGTCAAGGGCAGCTGGCTGGCCCTGCCTTCGCGCGGGTTCAAGGGCGTCTACGGCCCGCAGCCGGTCCACGCCGTCCCCCACCGCAAGGGCGTCCTCAAGGGGCTGGTCAACATCGAGGGCGAGCTGCACCTGCATTTCGACATGGCGGAGCTGCTGGGCCTGAGCGGGGGCGCCGCGGCCGCTCCCGCCGCGGCCCGGGTCTTCCCGCGCCTGCTGGTCTTCCGGCGCGACGGCCAGGACTGGACCTTCGCGGCCGACGAGGTCCTCCGGATCGCCAGCCTCGACAGCGCCGAAGTCCGCCCCGCCGCGGCGCCGGAAGGCCGCGCCTACGCGGCCGGCTCCTTCGCCCTCGACGGCAAAGAGGTCGTCCTGCTCGACGAGGAGCTGCTGGCCGGCAGCTTGCGCAGGGGCCTGAGATGAGCGAAGGCTCCGACGGCTCCTTCATGTTCGACCTCTTTTGCGCGGAGGTGGAGACCCATACCGCCACGCTGACCGAGGGCCTGCTGAGCCTGGAGCGCGGCGGCGGCTCCGCGCAGACCTTCGAGCCGCTGATGCGCGCGGCCCACTCCCTCAAAGGCGCGGCGCGCATCATCGGCGTGGACGCCGCGGTGAAGGTGGCCCACGCGCTGGAGGACTGCTTCGTGGCTGTGCAGGCCGGCAAGACCGCCTTGGGCCCCGCGGATGTGGACGTTCTGCTGTCGGGCGTGGACTGGCTCAAGAGGGTCCCGGCCGCGGCGGACCGGACCACCTTCGCCCTGCCGCCGGACGAGGTCCAGCGCGCGGAGCAGACGACGGCCAATGTCCGCGCCATCGGGACCGGGGCGCAGCCCGCCCCGGCGCCCGCTCCGGCGGCCTCCGCCCCCGAGCCGGAGAAGCTCCCCGAACCCGAGCGCAAGCCGGTCCCGCCGTCCGCGCCGGAGACCCAGCGCATCGTGCGCGTCAACGCCGCCGGCCTGGAGCGGATCATGACCCTCTCCGGCGAGCTCTTCGTGCAGGCCGGCCGGCTCGAGGCGGTCTCCGCCAGCCTGGCCCGGATCAAGTCCGCCTCGGGCCGGATGGAGGCGATGCTGGAGCGCGCCTTCCAGGCGGCGGAGGCCGGCGACGGCGCCCGCGCGGTGGAGCTCATCCTCCTGGGCAAGCAGCACAACGAGCGCTGCGGCCGGGACTTGGCCGAGGCCTCCGGGGAATTCGACGCGGTCCGGCGCCGCATGCTGGGGACCTCGGAGCGGCTCTACAACGAGGTGCGCGCCAGCAAGATGCGGCCCTTCGCGGACTGCGCCCAGGGCTTCCCGCGCATGGTGCGGGACATCTCCAGGTCCCTGGGCAAGGTCGTCAGGCTGGAGAGCGCCGGCCTCAGCACCGGCGTGGACCGCGACATCATGGAGAAGCTGGAGTCGCCGCTCACGCACTTGCTGCGCAACGCCATCGACCACGGCATCGAGTCTCCCGAGGCCCGGATCAACGCGGGCAAGCCCATGGAGGGCGTCATCGCCATGGAAGCCTGGCACGCGGCCGGGATGCTGGTCATCTCCATCGCCGACGACGGCGCCGGGGTGGACTTCGCGCGCCTCAAGCGGGCCATCGTGGACCGCAAGCTGACCACCGCCGGGCTGGTGGAGAAGATGTCGGAGGCCGAGCTCCTGGACTTCATCTTCCTGCCCGGCTTCTCGACGCGCGACTCGGTCACGGAGCTCTCCGGCCGGGGGGTGGGACTGGACATCGTCCAGAACATGCTCCAGGAGGTGGGCGGGACCCTGCGCATGGAGAGCCAGCCCGGCCGAGGCACGGCCTTCACCTTGCGCCTGCCGCTGACCCTCTCCGTCATCAAGGCCGTCCTGGCCGAGATCTCCGGGGAGCCCTACGCCTTCCCGCTCAGCCGGGCCAGCCGCTGCCTGCGCGCCCCCCGGGAGCAGGTCGTCTTGGAGGACGGGCGCCGGTACCTGGAGACGGACGAGGGCCGGGTCCGGCTGGCGCGCGCGGCGGAGATCCTCGAGCTGACGGGCTCCGCGGCCGAGCCCGGCGCGGTCTCGGCCGTAGTCATCGGAGAGGGCGCCGGCCGCTGCGCGTTCGAGGTGGACCGCCTGCTGGGGGAGCGCCGCGTCGCGGTGCGCCCCCTGGACCCGCGGCTGGGCAAGGTCCGGGACGTGAGCGCGGCCGCGGTCCTCGACGACGGCTCGCCGGTCCTGATCCTCGACGCGGAGGACCTGCTGCGCTCGGCCGATCTGGCGGGGACCCGGGGCCGGACGGGAGACGGCGGCGCCGGCGCCGCGGGCCCCCGCGCCGCCCGGCGCCTGCTGGTGGTCGACGACTCGCCCACGGTCCGGGAGGTCGAGCGGCAGCTCTTGGAGAAGCAGGGCTACGAGGTCGACATGTCCATCAACGGCATGGACGCCTGGAACGCGCTCCAGTCGCAGCGCTACGACGCGGTCATCAGCGACATCGACATGCCCCGGATGAACGGGCTGGAGCTGGTCAAGCGCATCCGCGGCGACCAGCGTTGGCGGCGCCTGCCGGTGATCATCGTCTCCTACAAGGACGGCCCGGGGGACCGCGAGCGCGGGCTGGAGGCGGGAGCCGACCTCTACCTGTCCAAGAGCAGCTTCCAGGACGACACCTTGCTGCGCGCGGTGCGGGGATTCCTGGGCGAGGCGGACTCATGAGGATCGCCATCGTCAACGACCTCCCCATCGCGGTCGAGATCATCAAGCGCTGCCTCAAGCGCAAGCCCGAGTACGAGCTGGCCTGGATCGCCTACGACGGCGAGGAGGCGGTGCGCCGCTGCCTGGCGGACCGGCCCGACGTCATCCTGATGGACCTGGTCATGCCGGTGCTCGACGGGGTGGAGTCGACCCGGCGCATCATGCGCGAGTGCCCCTGCCCCGTCATCGTGGTCACCGCGGGGATGAGCGGCAAGATGCCCAAGGTCTACGAGGCCATGAGCTGCGGCGCCCTCGACGCCGTGGACACTCCGACCGCCGCGGACGCTGGCGAGGCCCTGCTGTCCAAGATCGCGGTGGTGCGGCGGCTCATCGGCGGCCCGGCCGACGCGCCGTCCCAGGCCGTCTTCTCCGGGCCCCCGGGCCAGCCGGCCGACCACCCCTTCATGGCCGCGATCGGCGCGTCCACGGGCGGGCCCCAGGTCCTGGCCGAGATCGTCTCGGCCCTGCCGGCGGACTGCCCGGCGGCCGTGGTCATCATCCAGCACGTCGACGAGAAGTTCGCCCCGGGCCTGGCCGCCTGGCTGGGCGAGAAGACCGGGCTGGGCGTGGGCCTGGCCGTGGAGGGGGAGGCGCCCCGGGCGGGGCGCATCGCCATCGCCGCGACCAACAACCATCTGGTCATAGGTCCGGGCCGGACCTTCCACTACACCCCGGACCCGGTCAGCTGTCCCTACCGGCCCTCGGTGGACGCCTTCTTCCTCAGCCTGATCCAGAACTGGCCGGGCCGCGGCGCGGCCGCCCTGCTGACCGGCATGGGCAAGGACGGAGCCGCGGGCCTTCTGGCCCTGCGGCGCGCGGGCTGGCACACCATCGCCCAAGACCAGAAGACCTCGCTGATCTACTCGATGCCCAAGGCCGCGGCCGAGCTCGGAGCCGCCCAGGAGATCCTGCCGGCGTCGCGGATCGCCGCGGCCTTGGACGCCTCATCCCGCAAGCCGCGCCAAGGAGCCTGAACCTGTGCCAAACCAAGACCCCCCGCTGCTGGGCCGAGAGTATCCCGTCACCGTGCTCTTGATCGACGACCAGCCCATCGTCGGCGAGGCCGTGCGGCGCATGCTGGCCGGGGAGAAGGACATACGCTTCCACTACTGCAGCGACCCCACCAAGGCGATCGAGGCCGCCGCGGCCATCTCCCCCACCGTGATCCTGCAGGATCTCGTCATGCCGCAGATGGACGGCCTGCTCCTGGTGAAGGTGCTGCGCGCCAATCCCGCCACCTCGGAGATCCCTTTGATCGTCTTATCCTCAAAGGAAGAGCCGCGCATCAAAGCCGAAGCCTTCGGCCTGGGCGCCAACGATTACCTGGTCAAGCTCCCCGACAAGCTGGAGGTCATAGCCCGGATACGCCATCACTCCCAAGGCTACATCAACCTGCTGCAGCGCAACGAGGCCTTCCGCGCTCTCGCCGCCAGCCAGAAGATCATGGCCGACGATCTGGCCCGGGCCGCGGAATACGTCAAGTCGCTTCTGCCCGCGCCTCTGCAGGAGCCGCTGCGGACCTCGTGGATCTATGTGCCGAGCATGGAGCTGGGCGGGGACGCTTTCGGCTATCATTGGCTGGACCAGGAGCATTTCGCGCTGTATCTCCTGGACGTCTGCGGGCACGGGGTCGGCGCGGCCTTGCTGTCCGTCTCGGTCATGAACATCCTGCGCGCCCAGGCCCTGCCCGGGGTCGATTTCAAGCGGCCGGAGCAGGTCATGGCCGCTTTGAACGACGCGTTCCAGATGGAGCGCCAGAACAACATGTTCTTCACCATCTGGTACGGGATCTACAGCCTGGCCGACCAGAAGCTGGTCTGCGCCAGCGGCGGGCATCCGCCCGCGGTCCTGGTGGGCCCGGACCTGTCGGTCGCCACGCTGGAGGCGAAAGGCACGGTCATCGGGGGCTGGCCCAAGGCCAGCTACGACTGCGTGTCCGCCGACATCAAGCCCGGAAGCCGGCTGTACGTCTTCAGCGACGGGATCTACGAGGTCGAGCAGCCGGACGGGAAATTCTGGCAGATGGAGGACTTCGTCAAGCTGCTGGCCGCCGCGCCGGCCCCGGGCGAAGCCGGCACGGACCGGATCCTCAAGCACGTCCGGCGGCTGCGCGGCAAGGACGTCTTCGACGACGACATCTCGCTCGTCGAGGTCGCGTTCTAATCGCGGGCGGGTCTTGGCGTTTTCGAGCCTCTACCAGAGATAGGTCAGGCCGAGGGCAAAGGCTTGCTGGGTTTCCACGCCGCGGCGGCGCAGGTTGTAGCCGAACCTGGAGGTCCATGCGGGCAGAGGCTTCCACTCCAGCTGCGCCCCGTATATGAAATCCGTCCGGTCGTATAAAAGGCTGAGCCGGGTCAACCCCGCTGCCGCTTCCCATTGCCCGCCCAGCTTCTGAGCCAGTTCGAAGCCCATGTAGTTGTTCGGCCAGCCGCGTATGGCGAAGACATTGCCCGGATAGTCCACATTGTCCAAATGGACCGTACGCATGTCCGAGCGCACGGTCTTGTTGTAGAGGTGGCAGCCCGCGTGGAGCGCGAGCGCGGTGCGCTGCCGCCAAGTCTCCCTGACGTCGAACTGCACGGTGTTCTGCACCAGGACCAAGTATTCGTCGGCCGACTCCACATGATGATTGGTGGTGGTGTAGCGGGCGCGCATCCTGGTCACCCAGGTCCGGTCCAAGGATTCCGGGGCGGGCGCGGGGCCGCTCGATTCCCATATCTGGGCGGAGAATTCGGGATGCTCCGGGCCCAGGGAAAGACCGTAGAAGGTGAGGCTGGCCTCGCCGTAGGCCAAGTGGTAGGCGGCGCTCTCGGCGTTCGGCGGCCTGGTGGCAACGCGGCCGGCGATGCTGACGTGGTAGAGCTCCCGGCGCAAGGCGGCCGCATACTCCACGGCCGTGCCTGAGAACTCCGCGGGATATCGGGAGCTGCGCACGGAAGCGGAGAGCCGATAATATGGCCTCGCCAGCGGCGTCGAAACCTCGAAGCGGTTGCCGAAATAGCCGCCGCTCGCGCCGATGTAGGCGGTCTCATCGAAGAGGACCCCGGGGCCAGCCGCCGCGGGCGCCGCCCAGACCAAGACCGCCGCCAGGATCAAGCCTCTCATACGGGGAGCTTCTTGCCGTAATGCTTGGCCACGCGCCGCGCCAGCTCGAAGATGTCGATGCCGACGCCGGCCGAGAAGTTGTTGTAGAGCGGGGCGTCGTCGACCGCGACATTGACGCTCAAGAACCAGGGGGCGAACCCCAATCCCGCCGTATTGTGATAGCGGTCGTAGCCTCCCTGCACGCCGGTGCGTTCCAGGTACCCGCCGGCCCAGAATCTGATGGTCAGGTCTGGCTCGTCGAGGGGGATGAACTCCAATCCCCAGTGGCCGTCGATGGTATCGTATCGGCCGCTCCCTAGGACGGAACCCGGAGCCGCGGGGAAGAGGCCCGAGCCCATCACCGACGAGCCGCTCATGGCCATCACGTAATCGGACGATGCGTAGAGCCCGACCTTCTTGTGGGGCAGCCAGGCTAGGCCCATGGTCAGCCGGTCCGGGATCTTGATGTTTGGGAAAGCGACCATGACGGGCTGCAGCGACTCGCCGAACCCGATGCGGCAGCCCATCTTGTAGACCAAGGCCAGCCGCAGCCACGGCCAGGGCCGGCCCAGAAGGCCGATGTCGCCGGTGAAGGTGTCGTGCGTGGCCGAGCGGGCGTAGGAGTCGGTGCTCACGACCGCGCGGTAATTCACGTCCTGGTCCGCGCGCTGGTAGTTGAGGGCCAGTCCCACGGCCAGGCGGTTGTCGAGGAAGGACTGGGCCGCGGCCAAGGTGTAGGTCTTGAGCGTGGCCTCGAGCTCGGCCGAGTTCGGGCTGGTCACGAGGATGTTCTTGCCGTTGACCTTCCGGCGGGTATCGGTGTTGAAGATGTCGTCGATTTGAAAGGGCGTCTGGACGGCGAACCCGATGCCCCAGTCCCTCTTCGTCACATAACGGACGCCCATGTAGTCGTAGCGTATGGGATCGCTGAGCACGCGCGACTTGGGGTTGTCCGGGTCCGTCACGAAGTTTTCGCTGTAGCTCGAGTCCGAGCCGAAGTCGAGGCCGTCGCCCGAAAGGCCGGCCAGGCCGGCGGGATTGACGAAGACCGCGGAATAGTCGTCCGGGGAGGCGACCGTGGCCCCGGCCAGGCCGACCTGCCGGGTCGTGCCGGTCACTGCCGTCGCGTAGGAATCAAGAGCCATGCTGGCGAGGGCATCGGGGCCGCATAGCAGGAGCGCGGCCGTCGCGAGCAGGGGCTTGCGCAGATTCATGAGGAGCGCCGAGAATCATAACATAGCGCCCGGTCCTCCAACGAGAAGGCCATCTGTGCCGCCAGGGCGCCTAGCAGGCTGCTGATAAAGTCCGTTCTGCGAGCGCCCGGCGGCCGTCAGCCGGGCGCAACCGACCCGCGAAGCGGGGCGGCAGAACCCAGCCGATAGGTTGCACGAAGGATGGCGCCTTCGGCGCGACTGGCGAGCCTTCGGCTCGCCAGTTCGGGGACGGACTGTTGCCCGCTGCCGAAAGCACTGTGTCCGGACACAGTGCTTCCCGCTGGAGGGTTTATCAGCACCCTGCTAGCGCGAGGGGTTCTTGTCCAGGGAGAGGTCTTTTATCACGCCCTGGAGGGGGGTGAGGTCCTTGCCTGCCAGCGCCACGACCCCGGTCGTCAGGTTGGGCTTCGCATCCGACAGCACCTTGGTGGTGAGGTCCACCAGCCCGGGGTCATGGGTCATGAACCGGGCGACCTCCTGGTACACCGGCGCCGGCGGCGGCTGCTTGAGAGCCTCGAGCATCATGTCAACGGCTGCGGTCCAGGCTTCGGGGCGGGCCAGGTATTTCTTGATGGTGGTGCGGACCTCGGGCAGGGCGGCCGTGTCCCGGGCCCATTTATAGAGGTCGCGATCGGCGTTGTAGCGGCGCTGGATGGCCATGTACCTGGGCAGGTTCGCGAAAGCGCTGTCCACTTCCCTCACGATGGGGCATTTCTTGTAGTAGCGCATGCCGATCTCGTTGAGGCGGCGCTGGTAGTTCCGCACGGCTCCGTCGTATTGGGCGAGGAACTGCTTCTCATTGGCCTGCTCGGAGGCCACGACGCCGGAGCCTTGGCTCGCGGCGGCCGGGCTCACGGCGGCCGGGCTCCCCGCGGCTTGACTGCCGGCGGCTTCGTCCTCGTCGCTCGCACCGAGGCCGTTGAAAATCCTGTCCTTAGGCAAGGCCGTGGGTTCCCCGTTGGGCATCGCTGGCGCCGGCTCCTCGGGGGGCTCCGGAGCGAAGGTGTCCGGGGCGGGGGGGGCGGGCGCCGGCGCGCCGCCGCGCATGAGGAAGGACGAGCCCAGGCCTAACGCGAGCACCGCGATGAGCCCGACCAGGAACACCGGCACGATGCGGCTCCGGGCGGGAGGCTGGGATTCCGGCTGGGGCGATGGGTCCATAGGGCGAGGCCCGTCAACAGATTATGGCAGGAGTCTGCCCTGCTGTCAATCCGGCGCATCGCCTCGCGTAAGCGGCGCCTATTGGCCCTTCTTGGTGCAGAAGTCCACGGCCTTATCGGCGGAGCCGTGGATCTGGACCGCTCCGAGGTAGCACTGCACGGGCCTGACGTCGCTGGCGCTCCGGCAGAGATTGTACGCGATATCGTCGGGGAGATGGTTCTCCTGGGCGGAAGCATAACATCTCACGCGCTCCGCGCTGCCTCCATAGCGGCAGAACTCGAAGGCCGGGGAGTAGCCGCTGAGGCTGGCCCCTCTCTCGTGCGAGATATGATGCTCCACCGCGAGCCTGTAGCACGCCACCGGCTTCGTGTCCGAGGCCCTGCGGCAGAACAGGCGCGCGGTCTCCTCGTCGAACTCGAGGCCGGTCTGGCGGGCGGCCATGTAGCACTTCAGGCGTCCGAGGGAGCCCGAATCCCGGCAGAAATCGAAGGCCGCCTGGGAGTAGCCGTCCGTCAGCTTGGCGATGGGATCGTCCTGCATGGCGCTGGCCGCCGCGTAGCAGGCCACGGGCTGCGCATCCTCGGCGTCCTTGCATAAGACCCAGGCCCGGTTCTCATGAGCGAGGTCCGGGATGCTTTGCGCGGCCTTGAGGCATTTGACGGAGCCGTGCTCCGTATCCTCCGGGGCCGGCTGGGGCTGGGCCGCCGCGGTCCAGGCCAGCGCCGACAAGGCCATGGCCAATGCGACCTTCTTCATGATTCCTCCATGCGCGGCGGGACCGATGGGTTACTTGTCCTGGCGGAAGTCGTGGTCCCAACCGCCACCGAACTCGATGGTCATGCCGGCGTCCTGGGCGCCGCCCCAGTACCGCTCGTACTTCCATTCGCCGTCTTCGACCCAGCGCAAGTAGCCGAGGTCCCTCTTGGCGTCGTACTCGATCGCCACTTCCTTGGTCGCATCCTCGGCGGGGCCCCAGGCTCCCTGGCCGTCGTTCCAGCGCCGGCCGGCGAAGCGCATGGTGGCCCGGCCCGTGGCCGGGTCGCGGGTCAAGGTGATCTCCCCGGCGATATAGCCGGTGTCCACCACGATCTGCAGGCGGTAGTCCTCGTTGGCGACCACGCGGTAGGTGCCGTTGCCCTGTACGCCCGGGCCGTCGATGACGCCGGTCTTGCCCGCCGGGCCCAACGCCTTGAAGCCCGCGCCGATGGGTCTGGTGTCGTTGGCAAAGGCGCGCTTCTGCCGGGCCATGGCCAGAGCCTGCGCGCAGAGGGCGCCCCAGGGGCCGCAGCGCCCTAGCTGGACCTCTTCCGCCCGGTCGCGCGGCATCGGCCGGCTGGAGATGACCTGGGAGAGGGTCCGCATCTCGCCGACGATGGTCTGCGCCTGCTCCAGGTCCGCGGCGGCGAAGCTGCCGGCGCCCGAGGCCGGGCGCAGGGGCAGGAGGACCACCAGAGCAGTCCAGAGGCAAGCCTGACGCGGCTGCATCGCCGAATACTCTAACACGGGCCGGAGATCCTGTCAGGGGTCGAACGGCCCAAACGGCCTTGGGCCCGGGCCTATGTCCCGCGGCGGGGCGCGGTGCCCAGGAAATCCCCGTACACCTGGCGGATGGATCTCATGAGGGGCGAGTCCTCGAGCCGGGGGTCGATCCGGAGGGCGCGGTCGATATCCTCCTTGGCTCCGGGGAAGTCGCCGAGCTTGAGGCGCGCCGCGGCGCGGGCCAGGTGATAGTTGCTCGCCGACTTGTTGTAGACGAGGGCCTTGGTGAAGTCGCCTTCCGCTTCCCGGAGCCTGCCGAGCTTGTCTTCCGCGAAGCCCCTCCAGAAGTAGGCGAGCTCCATGTTCCGGTCGAGGCGCAGCGCGCTGTCGGCGGAGCCGATCGCCGGCTGGAACCGGCCGTCGAGGGCCAGGCACATGGCTTTGGCCATCAGCGGGTAGGGGGCCAGAGGCGCCAGCGCGATGGCTCGGTCATAGTCCGCCTCCGCCTGTCCGTAGCGCTTGAGCAGCATCCAGGCGTCGCCGCGGGCCCAATAAAGAGCGGCGTTCGGCCGGGGGGTCATAAGGATCGCTCGGCCGTAGGCATGGACCGCCGGCAGGGCCTTGCCCTTCTTGGCCCAGGCGTCGGCCAAGCCGCGGTACCGCGCGCCGAGCGCGGATCTGGAGTATCGCGACTCCTGATATTTGACGCGGATGGAGAGGACCAGCAGGCCGACGAGCAGGGCCGCGACCAAGCCGCCCGCGATGCCGGCGGTCTTTTCAAAGGGTCCGGCCTTCGGCTCGAACAGGATCTCCATCGAGCGACTACATGCCGCCCAACAATTTGATCTTGCCGTTTATCTTGACCATGAGGCGGGTCCGGGCCGGCTCCTGCACGCAAGACTTCTTCAGGAATTCCGCGGCTTCGTGGTAGGTCCGCACCGCTTCGGAACGCGCCCCCGCCAGTTCGAGGTCCCGCGCCCTGGTCATGATCGCGTCGAGCTGGGCCTGATGATCCGCGCGCCGGACATGCAGCTCCAAGTCGATCAGGTGAGAGGGGTCATCCAACTTCTCCTTATACTCCCCCATGCGCAGCAGGAAGGTCGAATACAGCTGCCGTTTGGCCTCCACGGTCGCGGCCTGCTTGACCTTTGCCATCATGTCCTGCAATTCCGCGTGCGCCGCGGCCAGCACGACCTCCTGCCGCTTGTGCCGGGCGTCCTTGAGCATGGCCGAAGGCGAACCTTCCACGCAGGGTATGCCGCGCTCCTCGTATTTGCGCAAAGCCTCGATGTTGTCCATGAGCATATCCAGGCTCGCGATCTTGGACTGGGGATTCAGGGTGCTGTCCACCCTATAGGACGCGTCCTTTATGGCTTTCTGGCGCAAGCCGATCTCCAAAGAGATCATATGCTGGCAGGTGGCGCATAGGCCGCTCTTGTCGAGCCCGAAGAACAGGCCCAGGCTGCCGCAATATTTGCATCGTTCCATGGCCGGGCGCCGGGAATCGACTTATTCGCGCCTGACGCGCCCTACTGGTTGGCCACGCACTGATCGCCGACTTGGTGCGTGCCCTTGGCGCAGCTGAGCTGGGTCTGCTGGGTCTGCTGGGGCTGCTGAGTCTCGGGAGCGGAGCCTCCGCCGCAGCAGCCGGCGCCGCCGCCCGAACCCTGGGCATAGGCATTCCGGGTGGAAACGCCCAGGAACGCCAAAACGGTCAAAGACATGGTCATCACCAATGCTCTAACGATGCTCGCTTTCATTTTTCCTCCCGAAGGCCGCCAGGACTGCTATCGAGGATTATAGTCCACCAAGACTTGAAGAATCAAGGACGACATCCCGCGCGATGCATCGCGCGGCCCGGCCCTGGTGAGCGGCCTGCAATTCTTCATATCATTGCTGAAGCATGTGCGGCATCTGCGGCATCGTCTATAAGGACGGCACCGCCCCGGACCGGGGGCGGCTCAAGGCGGCCAACGACCTCCTGATCCACCGCGGCCCGGACGACGAGGGCTTCTACGTCGACGGCCCGGCCGGCCTGGCCATGCGGCGCCTGGCCATCATCGACCTCAACACCGGCCATCAGCCCATCTCCAGCGCGGACGGCCGCTACACCATCGTCTTCAACGGCGAGATCTACAACTTCCTGGAGCTGCGCGCCGAGCTCGAGGCTCAAGGCTGCGCCTTCCGCACCAAGACCGACACCGAGGTCATCCTCACCCTCTACCAGAGGCTGGGCACGACCTGCGTCAGCCGCCTGCGCGGCATGTTCGCCTTCGCCATATGGGACAAGCTGGACGAGCGCCTGTTCCTCGCCCGCGACCGCATCGGCAAGAAGCCCCTGGTCTACACGGAGCAGCCAGGCTTCCTGGCCTTCGCCTCCGAGCTGCGCTCCCTCTTCGTCTGGCCCGGCATCTCGCGCGACATCGAGCCCGAAGCCATAGACCAGTTCCTCTCGCTCCAGTACATCCCGTCGCCCGGCACCATCTACCGCGCGGTCCGCAAACTGCCGCCCGGGCATTTTCTGGTGCTGCACAAGGGCCAGGTCAAGGTGGAGCGCTACTGGGACCTGCCCGTGGGCCGGCCGCCCATCACCACCGACGTGGTCGAGGCCAAGCGCATGGTCGCCGACAAGCTCCGCGAGGCCGTGCGCCTGCGCCTGATCTCCGACGTCCCGCTGGGGGCCTTCCTCTCCGGGGGCATCGACTCCTCCATCATCGTCGCGCTCATGGCCGAGATGTCCTCCCAGCCGGTCAAGACCTTCTCCATCGGCTTCGAGGAGGCCGAGTTCTCGGAGCTCCATTTCGCCAAGGAGGTCGCCCAGCGCTACGGCTGCGAGCACACCGAGTTCGTGGTCAAGCCCGAGATGGCCGACGTCCTGCCCAAGCTCGCCTGGCACTACGGCGAGCCCTACGCCGACCCCTCGGCCCTGCCCTCCTACTACGTGGCCCGCGAGACCCGGCGCTTCGTGACCGTGGCGCTCAACGGCGACGGCGGCGACGAGAACTTCGCGGGCTACATCCGCTATTTCGCCATGAAGCTCGCGCGGCCTTTCGACTTCATGCCCGGCCCGGCGCGCTCGGCCCTGCGCTCCGCGGCCGAGCTCCTGCCGGACTGGCACGCGCCCTACGGCTTCACCTGGCGGCTCAAGCGCTTCCTGCGCTCGGCCCTGTTCACGGACCTGCCCCGGCGGCATCTCAAGATGATCTGCTATTTCGCCGAGGAGGACAAGGACGGGTTCTACACCCCGGAATTCGAGGCCCGGCTCGGGGCACGGAAGGGCTCGGCGCAGGACTACATCGCGCGCGCCTTCGCCGCTTGCCCGGACGAGGACTTCATCAACCGGCTCCTCTACGTCGACTTCCAGACCTACCTCCCCGAATGCCTCATGACCAAGATGGACATCGCGGCCATGGCCAACTCCCTGGAGGGGCGCTCGCCCTTCCTGGACCACGAGTTCGTGGAGACCGTGTTCCGGATGCCCGGGGATTGGAAGCTCAAGGGCCTGCGCGGGCAGAAGTGGCTGCTCAAGGAGACCTTCCGCGACAAGCTGCCGCCGCTCATCTTCAACCGCGGCAAGATGGGCTTCGGCATCCCGCTGGGCGCCTGGTTCCGGGGTCCGCTCAAGTCCTTCTGGGAGGACCACGTCCTCGGCTCCCGCGCCCTGGCGCGCGGCTATTTCAGGGAATCGGCCTTGCGCCGCCTCTGGGAAGAGCACCAGAGCCGGCGGCGGGACCACGGCTACCGCCTCTGGGCCCTGCTCATGCTGGAACTCTGGCACGAGGATTGCCTGGAAAAAGGGCAATAAGCGTGGATTTCGAGCGGATGATGTCGGTGGCCTTCGCCATGGAGCGCAGGTCTCCGGCCAGCGAGCGGGAGCGGAGCGAAGCCCGCAGCCTCCGCGCGCGCGCGCAATGGCTTTGCGAGGCGGGGAGCCACGCCGAGGCCATGGAGATGTTCCTGGAGTCCCTGCGCATGGAGCCTTTGGAATCGGCGGCCATCGGAGGGTTGGCCTGGTGCCTCGCCGCCACGGGCGACGGCGCCAAGGCCTTGGCCCTGCTCGACAAGGCCGCCAACTTCGATATGGGCGACGCGGAGCTGGCCTTGAGCCGCGGCCGCTGTCTCAAGGAGATGGGGCGCTTGGACGAGGCCGCGGTGTCCTTCGACGAGGCGCAGAGCCTCGATCCCCAGAACCCGGTCTTCGGCTACGAGCAGGGCCTCTGTCAGGCCGGCATGGGCCGTGACGATCTGGCGCTGGCCAGTTTCGAGGCCGCCCTGCGGCGCGGCGGCCGGTACGCCCCGGCTTTGGACCAGAAGGGTGCCTGCCTGCGGCGCCTGGGCCGGCTGGAGGAGTCGCTCGCCTGCCTGGACCAGGCCGTGGCTCTGGCGCCCGATTCGCCTTCGCCTTGGTTCAACAGAGCCCAGGTCTTGGAGGCCCTGGGGCGGGGACCGGAGGCGGGCCGCTGCTACGCCAGGTTCGTGGCGCTGGCCCCGGCGCATCAGGAGGAGAAGTTGTTCCTGGCCCGGCGCAAGGCCCTGGAGGCCGGCGCCGAGTTGGCCTAGGGCCCAGCCATGAGCGACCCTTTGGAACTGACGGTCCTGCTGCCGACCTTGGACGAGGGCGCGCACCTGGCCAAAGTGCTCGCCGATGTGAACGCCGCGGCTTCCCGGCTCACCGGCTCCTTCGAGGTGCTGGTGGTGGACGGCGGCTCCCGGGACGATACCGTGGCCGCGGCCTGCGCGGCCGGGGCGCGCGTGCTGCGCCAGAGGGGCCGGGGCTACGGCCAGGCCCTCCGGGAAGGCCTGGACGCGGCGCGCGGCGGGTGGATCCTGTCCATGGACGCGGACGGCTCGCACCCGGTCCGCTATTTCGGCGAGCTTTGGGCGCGCCGGGAGGGCTGCGACTTGGTCATCGCCTCGCGCTTCGTGCCGGGCGGCGGGGGCCGCATGCCCTGGCACCGCTTCGCTTTGAGCTGGCTGCTCAACTCGGTGACGCGCCGCGTCCTGGACTGGCCCATCCGGGACAGCTCGAGCGGACTGCGCCTGTACCGGCGCGAGGCCGCGGCCGGACTGCCGCTGGCGGCCGAGGATTTCTCCGTGCAGCAGGAGGCTCTGGCGCTCATCCTGGCCAAGGGCGGGCGGGTCGCCGAGCTGCCTTTCTTCTACGAGCCGCGTCTGAGCGGGGAGTCCAAGGCGGATGTGCCCCTGCTCGCGCGGCGCTACCTGGGCATGCTGGCGCGGCTGCGGCGCGCGCGCGGCGGCTGGACGGGGCCGGCCGCTCTGGCCGGGGCCTTGGCCTTGGGGCTGGCGGTCGGCCTTTGGGGCATCGGCTGGGGCTTGCCGGGCCCGCAGCGCTGGCGGGCTTTCCCAGAGGCGATGCGCTCCGATCCAGACACCGCCCGCAAGCTCAAGGAAAGCTGGCAGAGCCTCTATCAAGGCATCGAGCGGACACACCAGGAGGTGAAAGGCGAGGAGCCGGTCACCCGCGTGCAAGGCGTGGAGGAGGTCCCGCCGGGCTGGACCTGGCCGCCCGACAAGCTGGTCAACTCGTACCGGTCTTTGCTCGTGCGCTCCGAGAATCCCGACGAACAGAAGGCTTACACGGTCCTGGCGCGGATGCGGCCGTGGCGGCTGGAGCTGGAGCCCCTCTACCTCCAATATGGCGGCAGCTTCGTCTATCCCCTCGGAGCGTTCCTGGAAGCGGCTGCTTTGCTTCGGGCGGCCCGGGTTGTACCCGACCTGGGGCACTATCTGCTGCATCCGGAAGATATGGGGCGGCTTTTCCTTTTGGGGCGCCTTTTCGTCCTGCTCTTCCAGGTCGCCAGCCTTTGGGTCCTTTTCGACCTGGGGCGCCGACTCTCCGGTCCATGGACCGGTTTCTGCGCTGCGGCGCTCTTTTGCCTGTCTCCATTGGTCGCGAGCCAGACGCACATCGTCAAGCCCCATCCTTACGCCGCTTTTTGGGCGCTGGCAGCCATGCGCTACTGGTTCCGGGTTTACGAGGATGGGCGCCGGCCGGACGCCCTATGGGGGGGCCTCTGCCTGGGCATGGCTGCGGGAGCCAATTCCTCGCTCCTGCTCCTGTCGGTCCTGCCGTTGCTGGTCCGGTTCATGCGGCGCGGGTCCCCGGGAGCCGGCCGGCGCGAGCTATGGGACGTCTTCCTCTCTTTGTCGGCGGCCGGCGGAGTCTATGCGGCCACCAACCCCTATATTCTCCTTGCGACCAAGGATTTCCTCTGGGAGACGACGGTCTATCCGGCCCATGTGCGCGATTTCGGAGGCAACCTGGCCTCGTTGCTGGGGCCGTGGGCGGTGGGGGGACTCGGGTCAGTCTTGTATGCGGCGGCGGCCATGGCGCTTCTGATCGCGCTGGTTCGTCCAGAGCCTAGGCGCAGGATCCTGGCGCTGATGTTCGTGGTCGGGTTCGGCGTGCTGTGGCTGTTCATCGCCCGGTTCTGGGGCTTCGCAGGTCCTGGGATGGTGCGCTTCTTCTATCCGTTCTGGGGGCTGGCCTGTCTTCTGGCCGCTGACCTCATCTGCGCCGCGAAGATCCCTGGCTGGATCAGGGTCTTGCTCCTGGCCGCAGCCTTCGCGGACAGCGGGCTCAGGTCATGGGTCTACCTGCAGAACTTCCATCTCGACGCCGGCCCGTATTCCACCCGCCTCCAGGCAGCGGACTGGATAGACGCGCATATCCCGGCTGGCGCTTCGATCGGCCTGACGCGCTATCCCCAGCCAGCTCATACCCCTCCCTTCCGCTATGACCGCTACCGCCTGGTCATCTTCGAAAGGCCGGAGTTCCTCAAGCTCGGCCAGCGTCCCGAATACCTGGTGACGGACGCGGGCAATCGTCCGGAGCTTGCCCCCCTGACCGAGTACAGAATGATCCAGGCCTTCGAGAGTTACCGACTGGCTTGGGTTGGCGTCGATGATACGAATTTTGCCAACATCAGCTTCTTCATCTACGGTCGCCGGCAATAGTCTATAATTGACAGCGCTTATGAAAGTCACCGTGCTCATGCCGGTCTATAACGAGCGCTGGACCCTGCGCGAGATCATGCGTCGGGTCTATGAGCAGGCTGAGCTCCTGCACGAGGTGGTGGCCGTGGACGACGGCTCCACGGACGGCAGCGTCGCCCGGCTCAAGGAGCTCGAGGCCCGCTACGCTTCCCACAAGGTCCCTTTGCGCGTCGTCTACAAGGCGAAGAACGAGGGCAAGGGCGCGGCCCTCAAGGCCGGCCTGGCCGCGGTCACCGGCGACATCGTCATCATCCAGGACGCGGACCTGGAATACAACCCCAAGGACTACGCCACGCTGCTGGCCCCGCTCTCCGACGGACGGGCCGATGTGGTCTACGGGAGCCGCTTCCTCGGCGGCGCCGCCCGCCGGGTGCTCCTTTTCTGGCACTCCGTCGCCAACCAGGTCCTCACGATCTGCTGCAATCTTTTCTCCGACCTTAACCTGACCGACGTCTGGACCTGCTACAAAGTCCTCCCCGCGGACATTCTGCGCCGCCTGGACCTGTTCTCGCGCGGCTTCGGCTTCGAGCCCGAGGTGACCATCAAGATCGCGCGGCTGGGCTGCCGCATCTACGAGGTCCCCATCGGCTATGAAGGGCGCACCCAAGAGGAGGGCAAGAAGATCGGGTTGCAGGACGCTTTTACAGGCACTTTGGCCATGATCCGGGCCTGGCTCTCCAGCGACCAGGGCCCGCGCTCCGCCGGCGAGCAGACCTTGCGCAACATGGCACGGGCCGGGCAGTACAATCTCTTCCTGTTCGACCGGATCGAGCCTTACTTGGGCCGCGAGGTCATCGAGGTCGGGGCGGGCGTGGGCAACATCTCGCGCAAGCTTTTGGACCGCGACCGCCTGGTCTTGAGCGATGCGGACCCCGGCTACGTCGAGCTGCTGGAGCGGACTTACCAGGACTGGGCCTACGTGAAGGTCGTGGCCCTGGACCTGGCCCGCCCGCAGGCGGTCCCTGAGGAACTCGCCGAGAGCTTCGACAGCGTGGTCTGCTTCCAGGTCCTGGAGCATATCCAGGATGACGCGCTCGCTTTGGGCACCATCCGGCGGCTGCTCAAGCCCGGGGGGCGGGTGCTCCTGATGCTGCCGGCTCACCAGTCCCTCTTCGGCACGATGGACCGGGAGCTGGGCCACCTCCGTCGTTACGATGCCCCCGACTTGCGCGGCAAACTGACCGCCGCGGGCTTCGAGATCGAGGCCCTGCGCTTCTACAACCCCATCGCGGTGCCGGGCTGGTGGCTCAATGGGAAGGTGCTCCGCCGCCGGCTCATCTCGGATTTCCAGCTCTTGGTCTTCGACAAGCTCATCTTCCTGGTGCGCTGGCTGGCGCGCTGGGACATCCGCTTCGGGCTGGTGATCTTAGCGGTGGGCCGCAAGAAGGCGTGACCCGCGGGCTGAGGGCGGCTTGGTGGCTTTGGGCGGCTTTGGCCGTCGCCGTGCTCCTGCGTCTGGCCGGCATACATTGGGGCCTGCCCGCCCTGTTCAACGCGGACGAGCCCCATCTCGTCAACCTGGCCGTGTCCTTCGGAGGCGGCTCTCTGCGCCCCTACGCGTTCAAGTATCCCAGCCTCTGGCCCTACCTGCTGGCCGGCGCCTACGGCGTCTATTTCCTCTGCTGGTCCGTCCTGGGCCTGCGGCACAGCGTGGCGGACTTCGTCGGATTCTACGGCTGGCATCCCGGGGGCTTCTATCTCATAGGACGCCTGCTCTCGGCGTTCTTCTCGCTGGCGGCCCTGGCCTGGCTTTGGCGCGCCGAGGAGCCGCAGCGCCGGGAGGGACGCGCCCCTTGGGCGGCCTTGCTCCTGGCTTTCGCCCCGGTGGTCAACGAGGCGGCCCATTCCTGCAAGCCCGACATGCTGATGTTCTTCTTCGCCTGCGCGGCCTGGCGCTTCGCCCTGAGGCTGTTCCTTTCGGGTGAGCGACGCGACTGCTGGCTCTGCGGCGCGCTGTTGGGTCTGGCCGCATCCTCGCAGTTCACCGCGGTGCCCGCGGCGCTCCTGCTGCCGCTGGCCTGGGGTCTGGGAGCGCGCCGCCTGCCCGCGCGCTGGCTCGGCGAGGGCCTGGCCTGCGCCGCCGCCGCCTTCTTCGCCGCCTCGCCGTTCATTTTGATCGATTGGCGGAATTTCTGGTTCTGGGCGAGCATGCGCAGCCCGGCCGCGCTCGCCGCCATGGGGGAGTGGAGCCGCGCCGCCGTGGCGCGGCAGGTGGTATCCAACCTGGCGGCTTTCTCCGGGACTTGGTCCGCGGCGAGCGCGGCGGCGCTGCTGGGACTGGCCGTCCTGCTGCGCGCTCAGCCGCGGCGCGCCGCGCTGCTCGGGCTGCCAGTCCTGGCGTATCTCCTGGTGCTCAGCGGCAACCCGGACGGGGGCTGGCCGCGCTACCTCCTGGCCGTCTTGCCGGGCTGGGCCTTCCTGGCGTCGGAAGGTCTGGCGGCGTGCACGCGCGGGCGCGCGGCCTGGACCGGCCTGCTGGCGGCCGCGCTCGCCGTGGGCCCCGGCATCATCCAATGCGCGCGGCAGGACCGCGACATGCGCCTGCCCGACACACGCCAGTTGGCGCGGTCCTGGGTCCTCCAGCATGTCCCTGAGGGCGCGACGCTGATCCTCGACGAGCCCAACGCCTCCCCCGATCTCGCGATGGCGCGCCAGGAGCTTGAGGAGCTCGCCCAGAGGGCCCAAGCCTCGGGCTCGCCGCGGGCCCGCCTGTTCCGGGGCATGGCGCGCGCCCATCCCGGAGGCGGCTACCGGATCTACCGGATCCAGCGCTCGGCGCGGGACCTGGGGACCTTCCACCCCAAGCAGGTCGAGCTCTCGCAAGCCGACGCGCCCATGGTCGACCTGCGTCCAGGGCTCTCGGCCGCCCGCGCCGTCAAGGCCGGCTGGGTGGTGACCTCCAGCTTCGGGGCCGTCCCCGAGCGCTCTCCCGAGCTGGCCGCCTTCTTCACGGAGCTCTTCTCCCGGGCCCGGCTGGAGGCCTCGTTCGATCCGGTCCCAGGAGAGCTGGCCGGGCCGTCTTTTCGCATCTATCGCCTGGGACCATGAGGATGGGGAAATTGCTAGAATGACCGCCCATGGCTGAACGCAAGGCCGCCAAGGACCAGCGCAGGACTTCCGCCTCGGCGACGGCGGAGGCGTTCTCCCACAAGGCCATCATCTGGTGGCTGCCCATCCTCTATTGCCTCATCTCGTCCTTGTTCTACCTGCGCACCTACGACTCGGCCCAGGTCAAGATCACGGTCATGCAGATGGGCGGGGCGGCGCTCTTGGCCATGTGGGCCGCGCGCCTGTTGGAAGCGGGCTGGGGGGTCTTCAACAAGGACGACCTGGTCTGCCTCTCGCCGTTCTTGGCCTACCTGGCGGTGGGCATACTCTCATTCGCTCACGCGCCCTACCACATGGCCAGCGTGGACTTCTTCCTGCGGCATTTCTTCTTCATGACCGCGGCGCTCATCGTCATCTACGAGTTCGACGCCCGGGCCATGGAGCGGCTCACCGACATCCTCGTCCTCACCGCCTGGATCGCGGTGGGCTACGGTTTCCTGCAATGGGTCGACATCACCTGGTTCCCTAAGGGAGCGGGCAACGGCATCGACCCCTTCATCTGGCGCGGCGCCTTCGGCGACCGCATCTTCTCCACCTACGGCAACCCCAACTTCTTCGCGGACTTCCTGGTCATCGTCTTCCCGATCCTGCTGACCCAGTACCTCAAGACCCGCCGCTTCAGTCTCATCCCCCTGATGGCCATGCTGGTGGTGGACCTGCTCATGACCGGGACCAAGGGCGCGTGGCTGGGCTTCGCCTTGGTCATCTTCCTCTTCGGCGTCGTAGCCTTCATCTACTTCCCCGCCGTGGTGGCGCCGATCCGCAAGGCCGTCCTCTCCTGCGTGGTGGTCGGGATCCTGGTCTTGTTCGGTTACGTGGCCAGGGACCTGCGGGCGCGCGTCGTCTCCGTCAACTTCCGGCTCTTCACTTGGGAGTCCACCTGGGAGATGATCATGACCCACCCCTGGATCGGCACGGGCGTGGGGAGCTTCCCGCCCATCTATCCCGCCTTCCGCCGGCCGGCCATCTTCCACATCGAAGGCAAGCACAACACGGAGACCGACCATTCCGAGGACGAGTACCTCGAGGAGCTCTTCGACAACGGCATCCTGGGCTTCGGGATCTTCATCTGGCTGATCCTGAGCACGTTGGTCGTGGGCTTCCGCTCTCTGGGACAGCTCTCCACGTTCTTCTCCACCAAGGACGGCCGGGCTCCGCCGCGCGCCTACGACTTGGTCGGCTACATGATCGCCTTCATGGGAATGCTCGGCCATAACTGCTTCGACGTGAGCCTGCGCTTCGTCTCCAGCGGGGTGTACCTGGGACTCCTGTCGGGCACGATCGTCAATCTCGCCCGCGGCAAGGCCCTCTACGAGTTCCACGACCTGCGGGGCGCCGCGGCGCCCGCGGCGGCCGCGCAGGGGTCCGATCCGCCGGCCCCCGCCTCCACCTGGAAGCTGCTCTGTGAGTTCCTGATCTGGCCCGCGCGCCTGGCGGCCTGGGGCGGCCTGCTCTACGCGGCCTTCCTGCTGCTCTCCGAGTTCTCCAGCCTGCAAGGGTCCCTGGGGCGCCTGCCCATGGGCGGAGAGCTCATGCAATGGTGGCTGGCGTGGGGGGTCTTCGCCGGCTGTGTCCTGTCCTTGATCGGCCTGTTCCTGTACCTGACCTACCTCTCGCAGAACCCGGTCGTGCCCCTCGTGATCGCGGGGATGCTCTACCCCCTATACCAATTCTGGGGGTACTTCAAGGCCGACGTCAACCACAACATCGCCATCTATTTCTCCAAGGATCGGCATTGGGATGAAGCGCTGGCCCACTACCTCAAGGTCAGGACGCTCAACCCCAACTTCGTCATGTCCATGTACTTCATGGGCAATGTCTACAACGATCGTTTCAACATGAACAAGGTCTACAACCCGGGCTGGGGTGATGCCGGCAACGCGCCGCGCGACGATTACGAGCGGGCCCTGGATTCCTACGAGTACGTGCGCCAGTTCGCTCCCAACTACGTCCAGATGCATCATCAGGTCGGCAACCTGCATATGCGCCGGGCGGAGTGGGCCATGAGCCAGGGCCGGGTCGAGGAGTCCGACCGGTACCTCAGGAAGGCCCTCACGCGCTTCTACATGTACCAGGCCATCGACCCGGTCTTCGAGCCGAACTATTTCCGCATCGGACAGATCTACATGATCTGGGCCCAGCGGGCCCAGCAGCAGGGCCGCAAGGACGAGGCCCGGGCCAATTTCGAGAAAGCCGTCGAGACCTACGAGATGCTCATCGACGCGCCCAAGTGCGCGGTGGACCGCAGCCTGCTGGACAAGGCCTACCTGCGCAACAGCATCCTGTCGTATCAGCCGTACGTGCAGATCGACGACGCGCCGCTGGCGCACAAGCACGAATCCGCCGAAGCCTATACGAACTTGGCCAACGCCTATTTCATGCTGGAGCGCTGGAAGGACGCGGAGAAGGCCTACCGGCGCGCTTTGGTCATCAACCCGGGCTTCGCGCAGGCCAGTACCAACTTGGCCGTGCTGGGCCAGAAGATGCGCGTCGAAGGCCGGCTCAAGGCCGTGACGCCGCCCCTGCCCGGCTACCAGCCCGAGAACGCGCCCCCGCGCTTCGAGATCGTTCCTTCGAAGCGCTAGCCGGCCAGCAGGTCCACGGAGTCGGGGAAGCGGTCCATGTGATAGGGCTTGAACCGGCGGGTGGCCGCCCGGAAAACGCGGCGGGTCAACCCTTTCTGGCCATGCCCCAGCAGCCGATAGAGATGGAACAGGAGGTGCGTGTGGTCCCGGTTCATGGCCCCGAACGGCGCCGCTTCCTGTATGGCCGCCGCCAAGGCGAGCGAAGAGCCGCGGACCTGGGCCTGTTTGCGCGGCCAGGATAGCCCGGGCTTCTCATCGAACGCCTCCGACGTCACGCCGGTCTTGCAGTCGGCGCAGGAGAACTGCCACTGCTCCTGCGCGTTGCCCCCGCGCAGCGCCAGCCCGTAGCGGCCCGCCTCCCTGAAGAACGGGGACTGGCGGTAGAGGGTGAAAGGGCTCACCGTGAACTGGTCCACCACGTCCGCCATGGCCCTGATGAAGTCCGTCGTCTCGGCCAGGTCGGCGGGAGTCTCCGTGGGCAGGCCGCCGATGAGCTCGATGTGGTTCCAGATGCCGAGGGCGTGGGACTGCCGCAGGAGGCGCTCGATGCGCTCCCGGTTGACCCCTTTCTTGATGTACCGCAGCAGGCGCGGGCTGGCGGTCTCCATCCCGAAGGTCAGGCGCACGGCGCCCGAGCGGCGCATCTTCTCGAGCAGGGCCTCGTCGAGCTCTCGGAAATTCACGCAGTCGCTCCACTGCAGCCGCAGCCGGGCGCGGACCATCAGTTCGCAGAGGCGCTCGGCCTCGCGATAGTCGTTGTTGAAATTGGCGTTCGTGAAATAGACCCCGGTGACGCCGCGCCTCTGCAGGCGGCGCAGGTCCGCCACGACGGCCGCGCTGGCGTTGCGGTTGTCCGGGACAGAGTTGTCGTTGGCGCAGAAGGCGCAGCGGCCCTTGCAGCTGGTGTCGAAGCGGTACATGACCACGAGCTGGTCCGGCGCGCCCCGCTGCAGGCTTTGCAGCTTGGCCAGAGCCGAGCGGGCGGAGTAGCGCGCTAGCAGTTCGGCGGCGCTGACGCGATAGAGGTCCAGAGGATAGCCTCGGTAACTCATCCCGCCGCAGCGGATGGACGGGGGCTGCCCGACGTGCTCCCGGATGCCTTCCGGCGACCGGGCCAAGGTCTGGAGGAGGACCGCGCCCTGACCGGATAGCTGCTCGACGAGCCGCAGCAGGGGGACCTCGCCCAAGGACCAGATGGCGTAGTCGAAGACGGGGTAGCGCTGCAGGATCTCCCGGTAGGCGCTGCGCGATATGCCCTGGAAGCCCAGGACCACCGGGCGGCCGAGCCTGCGCCGGATGGACTGGGCGATGAGCGCCGCCGAGTGCAGCATGAAGCGGTTGCTCATCAGGTCCACCAGACTGATGCCGTAGAGCCCGCACGGCTCCAGGGCCAAGGATTCCCAGAACAGCCCTTGGATGCGCCTGAGCCGAGCCGCCGCGGCCCCCCGCAACCGGCCCCTCAGGAAGCGGAGCACGGACTCCTGGTCGGCCAGGATCCGGAAATCGACGCCGGGGAGCTCGCGCAGCCGCTTATGGAACAGGATGTCGCCATCGTAGAGGCGGACCTGATGCCCGCGGCTCCTGAGGAAATCCGCCAAGGCGGCGATGGAGATGCTCGGCATGGGGAAGCATTCCTCGTGCCGCCGGTCCGCCGGGGGATAGATCAGGCCGACCGTCATGGACGGTCCGCTGCGGCCGCGCAGCGAAAGCCGTTCGTCTCGGCCCTGCCCTCGGGGAAGAACCAGTCCCGGCTGGCGGCGCGGCAGGCCCCCGCGGAGCTCGACCATGAGCCCCCGCGCAGCACGCGCATGGTCCCGGAGGGCGGACCGCGGGGGTTCTTGGGCTCAGTCCCGACATAGCCCTCGGCGTACCAGTCCGCGACCCATTGCGCGGCATTGCCCTGCATGTCATGGAGGCCGTAGGGGTTGGGCTTCTTCTGTCCCACGGGATGCGTCCGGCCCTCGGAGTTGTTGGAGAACCAAGCGTGGCTGCTCAGCCGGACTTCGTTGTCGCCGAAGGAGTACCTGGCCTCGGACTGGCCCCGCGCCGCCTTCTCCCATTCCGCCTCCGTGGGCAGGCGCTTGCCCGCCCAGGCGCAATAGGCCTCGGCCTCGTTCCAGTCCACGAACACCACCGGGTGGGTGTCCTGGTTCCAGGCCGGCTGGATGGGCAGGCTGCGGCCCGTGGCCTGGACGAAAGCCCGGAACTGCGCGACGGTCACCGGGAATTTGTCGATGCTGTAGGCGTCCAGGAAGACCTGGTGGCGGGGATGCTCGTTGGGGTTGCCCTCCTCGTCGGGAGAGCCCATCCGGAACGGCCCCGCCGGGATCAGGGCCATGTCGCGCCGCGGAGCCGGGCCGCCCGCCGGCGCGGGGCGGGCCTCGACGGCCACGAGGCAATCCTCGCAGGAGAGCTCCGGGTGGTCCTTGGCCACGTCCCAGACGGCGGTCTTCTCCCCGGAGGCCGTGACCCGCCCCACGTCGCCCGTCACCGCCGTGGGGATGATGGCGAAGGTCTGCCCGCCGTCCTCGGAGACCTTGAAGCCGACCTCCAAGGCCTCGGACTTCTGGCCGTCGAGCCGGTAGCTGATCTGGACCAGCCCTTGCTCGTCCTGGGTGAAGCCGACGCCGCCGAGCGCGGCGGCCGCGGCGCGGCCGGCCAGGAGCAGCAGGGCTAGCGCTGGGGCGGGCATGGGGGTGTTCTCAATAGTTGGGCCTGGACCGCGAAGCGCGGGTGGCCCGGTCGAAGGCCCAGTCGCGGATGGCCTTGATCTGCTCGCTCATGGTCTTGGAGAGCGGGACCATGCTCGTGGTGTGGCGCGTGATGTCGTCAGTGCCCAGCCGCCGCTTCTCCTCGACCGCGTCTATCCGGGCCGCGATGATGGCCTGTTCGATCTCGGCCCCGCTCCAGCCCTGGGTATGGACCAGGATGCGGTCGATGTTGATCTCCTTGGGGTCGGCCCCGTTCAAGCCCAGATGGATCCGGACGATCTCGCGGCGCTCGTCCTCGGTGGGCAGGTCGCAGAAGAAGACCTGGTCGAAGCGGCCTTTGCGGATGATCTCGGCGGGCAGCTTCTCGATGTGATTGGCCGTGGCCGCGACGAAGACCAGGGGGGGCTTCTCCTGCATCCAGGTCAGGAAGGCCGAGAACATCATGGATTGGTCCGAGGCCACGTCCTTCGGCGCGCCCAGGGCCGCCTCCATCTCGTCGATCCAGAGCACCGCGGGCGCCACGGCCTCGATGGTGCTCAGGGCCCGGTGGAACGCGGCCTCCGGCGTGCCGTAGAGGCCGGAGAAGACCAAGTTCATGTCCAGCCGGAACAGCGGCACCTTCCAGAGGCTCGCGATGGCCTTGGCCATCATGCTCTTGCCGCAGCCGCTGACGCCCATCATGAGCACGCCCCGGGGGACCGGCAGGCCGGCCCTGACCGCGTCCTGGGTGAAGAGGGATTTTCGCTTGGCGGCCCAATCCTTCACGTTCTCCAGGCCGCCGACCCGCTCGATGTCGAAAGGCACCGCGATATACTCCAGGAAGCCCGACTTCTTGGCCAGCACCTTCTTCTCGGCGAAGATCTCCGCGAGCAGGGTCTTGTCCGAGGCGTCGTCGCGGCTGAAGGCCCGGTGCATGACGTGGTCGACTTCGTTGAGGGTCAGCCCGCGCAGCGCCATGGAGACCTCCGGCTGCAGCTCCGCCGATAGCCGCGCGCGGGGGTACTGCTTCTGGACCAGCTGGGCTCTCTGCAGCAGCTCATCCGGGGCCGGCATCTCGACATCGACGAGGCAGAGCTCCTTCTCCAAGGTCGGGGGCAGGACCGCCACCGGGGAGACGATGACGAGGCAGGTCCGGCCGGAGGCCACGAAGGCGCGATAGGCGTCGCGCAGGGCCCGCACGACCCGGGCGTCGTCCATGAAAGCCGAGAGGTCCTTCATCACGATGAAGCCGCCGACGGGATGGGCGATGATGTGACGCAGCGCCGCCACGGGGTCGCGGGTGTCCACGTCCGCGGGCGCCGGCTCCAGGCCGCGCACGCAGTCCCAGGCCGCCAGCGTCCCGCCCGGGAAGAATTCCGGCAGCAGGCAGCGCAGGGCCTCGCAGGCGCGGTCCTCTTCCGGCGTGTGCAGATAGAGCAGCGGATGGCGGCCGCGCAGCGCCTCGCGGATCTGGTCGAGGAACAGCCTCATGGGATGGCCTCCGTGGTCGTCATATCACCTGGTCTCGGACATGTTCCGCAGGCGCTCGGTCGCCTCCTGATGGTCGGGGAAGCGGCGGAGGATCTCGTCGTAGACGTCCCGAGCCTCCCGGCTGAGCCCCACCTCCTCGCAGACGAGGGCGTAGAGCGCGTAGAGCTCCGGCGCCTCGGCGAGGCCGACCGTCAGCTTGATGTGCTGGAAGAGCCTGCCCGCGGTCTGGATGTCCTTGCGCCGATGGCAGAGGCGCAGGGCCAGCGTCAAGTCCATCCGGCTCGGGGCTTCCAAGCGGGTCTCCAGCAGGGCCTTGAGCGCGGCCGCGTCCTCCCCGGCCTGCATCAAGGCCTCGGCCAGGGCGATCCGGTCCGCGTCCGGGACCGCGGCGAGATTGAGCTTTCCGATGCGCCCGAGCTCCTTGTGACAGGCCACGAAGAGCGGGTAGTCGGAGGCTTCCGTGGGCCGCTTCATGCCGATCAGCGCCAGCGCCGTCTCAGGGTCCTGGAGCGCGTAGAAAGCCGCGGCGTAGGCCGTGTGGAATTGCGCCTGCCTGCGGACCTTGGCCTGAGCCAGGAACTCGGGGACCTTGTCCGCGGCCCGGTAGACTCCGGCCACCAAGCGGCAGTCGCCCGCGCTGCCCGCCGCCCTCTGGGCGACCGCCGAGTTGAGCAGGGCCAGGGCGTCCTCGTGGCCGCCGAGCCGGGAGAGTTCCGCGGCCACGAGCAAAGTCTCGACGTAGACCTCGGCGGGAGGCCGCCCGCCGCGCCCGGCGATGACGGTCTGCAGGGCCTGGCCCAGCGCCTTTTCCCGTGGAGACAGGCCCTGCTTGCCGCGCAGCAGCGCGGCCGCGACTTCCCAGGCGCCGAGCTTCAGGAAGCTTTGGGCATAGCCGGCCAGGAACTCGTCGGGCCGGCCTTGGCAGCGGCTGAGGAAATCGGAGGCCTTGTTGGCCCGCAGGACGTAATCCGCCAAGGCGTCGCGCTTGGCTTCGTCCGCCGCTCCCGCCAGCAGCGCGGCCTCGTCGTCGGGGCTGGGCGGCGGCGGGGCCGCGGCCTTGAGCCGCTCGGCTTCGGCCTTGAGCCGCTCCGCCTCGGCCTTCCGTTTCTTCATGGTCTTGTCCGCGGCCAGGGCCCCGAGCGCGAGGAGCAGGGCCGCGCCCAGCGCGGCGTAGAATCCGAGCCGGCTTTTTTGCGGCGCCGGGGCCGGGGCCGGGGCGGGGGCCGGCGCGGTCGAGACCACCACGAGGGCCTGCTGCGTGGACTGCGCGGCCAGGGCTTGGCGGTATTTCTCGGCCGCCTGCCCGTCTATGCGCCCCGGCGGGCTGACCTCCCGCAGCGTGGCTTGGTCATCCTGGGCCGGCGCCGGGCGGCAGGGCAGGACGAGGCAAGCCGCGCCCAAGAGCCAAGACAGCCGAAAGTCCCGCATTTGTCTTATGGTATCATAAGTCGGGATGGATACGCTGGATCCCCGTAGGCGGCAGATCCTGGACTTGGTGGAGCAGTATGCCCGGGACAAGTTCGGCGCGCCGCCGTTCGCGGCGGACCGGGACTTGGTCCATTACGCGGGCCGGGTGTTCGACGGTCAGGAGCTGCGTTGCGCGACCGAGGCGGTCCTCGATTTCTTCCTGACCGCGAACCGCTTCGCCGAGCGCTTCGAAGCGGACTTCGCCGACTTCTTCGGAGCGCCCGGAGCCTATCTGGTCAACTCGGGCTCTTCCGCCAACCTCGTGGCCCTCACCGCCTTGACCTCCCCCAAGCTGGGCGAGCGGCGCCTGCGGCCGGGAGACGAGGTCCTCACCGTGGCCGCGGGCTTCCCCACCACTCTGGCGCCGATCGTGCAGAACCGGCTCGTCCCGGTCTTCGTGGACGTGGGCATCGGCGACTACACGGCGCTGCCGGAGCGCATCGCGCAAGCCGTGGGTCCCAAGACCCGGGCCATCATGATGGCTCACACCATGGGCAACCCTTTCGACCTCGACGCCGTCAGCGCCGTGGTCAAGAAGCACGACCTCTGGCTCATCGAGGACAACTGCGACGCCCTGGGCTCCACCTATCGCGGCCGGCTGACCGGGACCTTCGGCCATCTGGCGACCTTCTCCTTCTATCCGGCGCATCACATCACCATGGGGGAAGGCGGCTGCGTCATCGCGGCCGGCCAGAGCGCGGAGGAGTTGGGCCGCATCGTGCGCTCCCTGCGCGACTGGGGCCGCGACTGCTACTGCGCGGGCGGGGAGAACAACACCTGCGGCAAGCGCTTCTCGCAGCAGTTCGGGACGCTTCCGTCCGGTTTCGACCACAAATACGTCTATTCGCATATCGGCTACAACCTCAAGCTGACGGACCTGCAGGCGGCGATCGGCTGCGCGCAATGGCAGAAGCTCCCCGGATTCATCGCCCGGCGCAAGGAGAACTTCGCGTACCTCAGGAAGGCCCTGGCCCCCTACGAGGACCGCTTGGTCCTGCCGGTCGCGACGCCCGGCTCGGACCCCGCTTGGTTCGGTTTCGTGATCACGGTCCGCGAGGGCGCGGGATTTTCGCGGACCGAATTGCAGCGGCATCTCGAGGAGCGCAGGATCGAGACGCGGGCGCTCTTCGCCGGCAACCTGCTGCGCCACCCCGCCTTCCTGGACATCCCGCATCGCGTCTGCGGCGGCTTGGCCAACACGGACCGCATCACGGAGTCCACCTTCTTCGTCGGGGTCTACCCCGGGCTCGACGCGCCGAGGCTCGAGCACATGGCCGAGGCCTTCCGGGGCTTCCTGAAGAAGCGCTGAGGGCGCCGACCGCCATGGCCACGCCCCGCAAGCTGCGCTGCACGGTGTCCGAGATCCTGGACCACGGGGACCGCGTCTATACGCTGCGCCTCAAGCCCGAGTTCCCCGCGCCGCGCTTCACGGCCGGGCAGTTCCTGCACTTGGCCATAGACCCTTACGACCCTTCCGCCTTCTGGCCGGATTCCCGGGTCTTCTCCGTGGCCAGCCCCCCTGACCAGCGGGACGGTCTGGAGATCCTCTATTCCGTGGTGGGGCGCTTCACGTCGCGCATGGAAGCGGAGCTGCGCGTCGGCAGCGAGGTCTGGGCCAAGCTGCCCTACGGGGAGTTCGTGGTGGCGGCCTTGCCGGGGACCGAGGCGGCGCTGCTCGCCGGCGGGACCGGGGTGAGCGCTTTCACGGCCTTCCTGCGGGGCTATGCCGCCTGCGGAGGCGACGACGGCTCGCGCGTCCACCTCTTCTACGGCGCCCGGCACCCGGGACTCCTGCTCTTCCGCGGGCTCCTGCAGCGACTCGCGCTGGCGCGGCCGACCCTCCGGGCGACGTTCTTCGCGGAGTCCGGAGCCGCGCCGGGACAGGGCGTGGAGCCGGGGCGGCTCTCTCTGGCCGCCGCCTGGTCCGCCCTGCAGCGGCCCGCCGCGGCCACCTACTACCTCTCCGGCCCGCCGGCCATGATCCGGGGGTTGGGCGCGGAGCTGGCCGCGCGCGGCATACCGCCGGAGCGGATCCGGGTGGACGCCTGGGACTAGCCGGCTGCTGACAGGCCCGCAAGAGCTCCGGGGCCGCATGCCGGTCCGTACCCGTATGCCAACTGGCCGGCCAGTTGATGCAAGAGGGCAGTCCTTCGAGGCCACTGTGTCCGGACACAGTATGGCCCAGGGTATGGACCAGGCGGATAGCTGACAGACCAGGCTCGGTGTCCCGCTTTGATCTCAGCCTGGCGCCTGATGCGCAGCATCAGGCGCAACCGACCCACGCATCCGCCCGTAAGGAAGTCGGGCAGGTGCCGTGCGTCCACAAGACACGGAAGCGGGTCGGCAGGACCGCTTCATCCCGACACGCCTAACGCTGTCTTCCCCGATAGCGCAAGACCGGCAGGCCGCATTGTGCTGCTGCAAAAGACAGCAGAGCAAGAATGGTTCTGCCGCCCGGACACTTCGTGTCCGGGCGGTTGCGGGCGAGCAAAGCTCGCCCGCGAGCCAGACGGACATTCTCAGCGCCCAGCTAGCGCCGCTCCGGCTCTTTGACGGCGTAGACCTCGACGGTCCCGCCCTGCCGCAGGGCGGCGTCCAGGACCGTCAGCAGCAGGGCCAGGGGCAGGAGCACCGGCAGCAGGGACAGGGCCAATAGGCAGGCCAGGGGATGACGCCGAGCCGTCCCGCTCCTGGCGCTGGGCGCCTTGAGCAGGTCGTAGAGGAGGTTCTTGGGCAATCCCAGCGCGTTGTAGGCGCTCTGCAGCCAGCCGAAGGGGTTCTGCTCCAGGCAGAAGTGGTCTCTGCGCACGACGCGGAAGGAGTGCCGCGCGAGCAGGGCCTGCAAAGAGCGGGGCCCGAAATGGAAGCAGTGGCGGGGCAGGTCGAGATGGAACCAGTGCCGGCCGAAGAGGCGCGCCTGCCAGCTGTCGTAGTTGGGCACGGCCAGGAGCAGGACCCCGGCCGGGCTCAGGAGCCGGCGCGCCCGGGCCAGGGCCTCGGCCGGGTCCGGGAGATGCTCCAGGCTGTGCCAGAAGATGACGGCCTGGTAGCGGCCCGCCTCCTCCGGCAGGTCCTGAAAGCCTCCGGTCCTCACGTCCAGGCCAAGGCGGTGGCGGGCGTGCCAGGCCGCCTCCGCGTTGAGCTCGACTCCGTGCGCCTGGTAGCCCAGCGAGCGCAGGCTGTCCAGCATGATGCCTCGGCCGCAGCCCACGTCCAGCACGGGCCCCAGGAGGGGGACCTGGCCGCTGATGCGCCGTGCGCGGCGCCAGCGGAAGAGGCGGGTCAGCAGCTCGAAGAGGCGGTTGAAGCGCACGTTCTCCCGGCCGTAGTAGGAGGGCGGGTACCAGCGGCCGAGCTCATCCGGGGGAAGGGCGGGCCAAGTGCGGCCCAGGCCGCAGCCCGGACAGCGGGGGACTTGGAAGCCGGCGTCCCCTTCGGGGACGGCGCGCCCTGGCGCGCCGCAGCAGGGACAGTCGGGCAGGGTCATGCGGCGGGCTCCGGCAGAGGCTTTCCGCGCAGGGCTCCCCAGAGGCGGGTGACGGACAAGCTCGCGAAGAGGATCAGCCAGGGCATGATGGGGACGCGGTAGCGCAGCATGGTCAGGATGAGGGAGTGAGTCAGGACGATGGTGAAGACGAACAAGCCCAGGCAGAGGGCGCGCGGGACCTTGCGGGCCAGGAGCATGCCGAGCAGCCCCAGCGGGATGATCCAGCCGTTGGTCAAAAGCCCCACCCAGCGCAGGGTCCGGTAGGACTCGCCGGCCGCTTGCGGCCGCGGCCACAGCCGCCATTCATCCCAGAAGAAGCGCCAGGACACCAGCTTCAGGTAAGTCCCGGGATGGCTGCGGATCCAGTCGAGGCTCGCCGCGCGGAAATGGCGCTCGGCCTGCGCCGGGGGCATGAGCGCGGCGGCCTGGAACACGGGGTCCGCCTGACGGATGCGGCTCTCCTCCGGAGTGCCGCCCAGCTCCTGCGGCACGACCAGGTAGTTGTACAGGATGTTCCCGGCGGTCAGGGTCGTGCCGGGTATCCAGGCGCGGAAGACCAGGTAGTTGCGCAAGGGCCAGAAGGAGTAGAGGCACAGGAAGACGGCCAGATAGGCGCCGCTCCAGCGCCAGGCGGCGGGGCCGCGGTCCCGGCAGAGGACGATCACGGCGGCGGGCGCCAGGACCAGAGCGAAGGGCAGCAAGGTGACGTTGGTCAGGCCGCAGAGCGCGGCCGCCAGCCCCGCCCACGCGAAGGCGGCGGCGCTGGGGCGACCGAGGGCCCGGATGAGGGTCCATAGGGCCGCGGAGCTCACGGCCAAGATCGCGGTCTCTCGTACGGGCAAAGCCGCGTAATATATGAAGGAGGGATAGAGTGCGCTCACCGCCGTGGCCAGCAGGGACACGGTCTCTCCGAAGAGCTCCCGGCCCACGAGGGCCAGGAAAAGGAGGGCCGCGGCGGCCAAGCCGCAGTTCGTCAGCAGGGCCACGGGGTAACTGCGGCCGAAGGCCTTGAACATGACCCCGAGCAGGACCGGGTAGGCCGGCTCGCGATAAGCGCTCGGCTGGCCGGCGCGCTTCAGCGTCCAGGACTGGGCCACGGACGTGGCGATCTCCACGTAATCGTCCGGGTTGGCGAGGTCCTGTCCCGGCTGCTGCGGGGGGTGGCGCAGGCCGTACCCGAGGCGCACCAAGACTCCCAGCACCAGCAGGGCGGGCAGGACCCAGGATCGCGGCGCGCTGAAGAGGGTCTTCAGGGTTTGACCAGGCAGTCGTCGAACATGGGGATCTTCAACAGTCGCTTCGACCACAGCCAGTAGATGGCCATGGACTTGAGCACGTTGAGGCCGTAGCTGACCACGTTGACGCCGCACTTCTCCTTGCCGTAGTAGGTCGGGATGGGCATCTCCACGATGCGCAGGCCCTTGATCTTGAACTGGATGATGATGTCCGTGTCGAAATGGTAGTCGTCGGAGCAGCGCTCGAAAGGCACCTTGGCCAGAGCCGCGCAGCGGAACACCCGGAACCCGGAATGGAACTCGGTCAATTTCATGTCCAGGATGCGGTTCTGGATGGCGCTGAGGAATTTGTTGCCGAGGAACTTGTAGAGCGGCATGCCGCCTTTCAGGGGCAGGCCCGCGATGCGGGAGCCGAAGACCATGTCCGCCTCGCCGTGCTCCAAGGGCTCCAGGAGGTAGGGGATCTTCTCAGGGGCGTACTGGGCGTCGCCGTGCAGCATGACCACGATGTCGAAGCCGTGGTCGATGGCGTAGCGGTAGGCGATCTTCTGGCTGCCGCCGTAGCCGCGGTTGCGGTCGTTGCGGAAGACCTCCAGCTTGTCGAGGCCCTTGGCCTCGCGGTAGCCGATGCCGATGAGGTGTGTGTTGTCCTCGCTGGCGTTGTCGATGACGAAGATCTCCTTGACCTTCTCCTTTATCTCCGCGGGGATGCGGTCCAGCACGACGGGCAAGGTGTAGGCGGCGTTGTAGGTGGGGATGAAGATGGCGATCTTGAGGTCAGGCATGCCGGTCTCCCGGGTCGGCGGCGCGCGCGGCGAAGCTGCGCCGGAAGAGCTCCAAGGCCTGGGCCAAAGAGGGCGGCTCGCTGCCCAGCGCCGCGCGCAGCCGGTCGGTCTTGAGTCCCCCCTTGAGCGGCCGCGCGGCGCGCTGGCGCAGGTCGGCGGTCGGCACGGCCTGGATGAGTGCGGGGTCCAAAGACATGGCGCGGGCCAGGGCGACGGCCAGCTCGGAGCGGGCCAGCCAATCCCGGCCCACGATGTTGAACGTGCCGCGCGCATCGGAGCCGGCCAATCGGAGGCAGGCCTCGGCCAGATATCCGGCCAAGGTCGGGTTGCACCATTGGTCGTTGGGGACACGGAAGGTCTTCCCCGCGCGCAGGTTCTCGTGGACCTGCATGGCGAAGTTCTTGGTCCCCGGGGTCCAGCTGAACACTGCGGTCGTGCGCACGACGAGGAACCCGTGGGGATAGGCTTGGACCAGCCGCTCCGCCTCGAGCTTCGCCCGTCCGTAGGCGCTGATGGGACAGGGCGGCGCCTCTTCGGGATAGGGGCCGGACTTCCCGTCGAAGACATAGTCGCTGGAGAAGAACACGACTTTGGCGCGGCGCGGCGCGGCCGCTTCCAGGACGGCGCGGGTGCCGCCGACGATGACGGCGGCCGCCTGCTCCGGATGGTCCTCGCAGAAATCCACGCCGCCCGGGGTGTTCTGCGTCAGGAAGATGAGGTCGGGAGCCAGCGCCTCGAGGCGGCGGCGGACCGCGCCCGGGTCGCGGATGTCGAGAGCCGTGGAACCGGGCTTGGGCCGGGAGCAGTGGGTCCCCTCGGCCGGGATGCCGCGCGATTCCAACTGCGCGAGCAGGGCGGCGCCGAGCTGGCCCGAGGCGCCGATCACCAGGGCTTTCATCCGCGGCGCGGCTCAGGCGTGCTTGAGCGCCCAGTCATAAGGGATGTCTTTGCTGAAAGGGTCGATGCGCACGATCTCTTCCGGGTCATGGGGGACGGTCGCGCAGTTGGCCACTATGGAGGGCGCCGGGGCGATGCCTTTGAAGCCGTTCCATATCCCCGGCGGGACCGTGACCAGGGCGTAGCTTTCCTGGCCGGCGGATATCTCCTGCAGCTGCCCTCGGGTCGGCGACTCCGGGCGGACGTCGAAGAGCACCAGCGTGATCTGTCCGCTGACCACGGCGTAGTTGAGGGTCATTGTCTTGTGGAGGTGCCAGGCCTTGATGGCGTCCGGATTGACCACGGAGAAATAGATCTCCCCGAACTTCTCGAACCAGGGGTCGTCGCGCCGCAGCATGTGCATCACCTTGCCGCGCTCGTCCAGGATCTGGCGCAGGGGATGCACCGCGACGCCGTGGAGCATGGGGCTCACTCCCCGCCGGGCGTGAGGTGGCGCCGGTACCAGGCGATGGTCTCCCGCAGCCCGTCTTCCAAGGAACAGGCGGGACGCCAGCCCAGCACGCGGGCGGCCTTCTGCGCCGAGAGGTACTGGCTGAGGATCTCGCCGCGGGCGCTGTCCTGGATGTCCGGCTTGAGCCGGCTCCCCAGCAGCCGGCTGATGGCGGCGACCAAAGCCAACACGCTCAAGGGCCGGTTGGGCCCGAAATTGAAGCTCTCCCCGGCCACGCCCTTGCCTGCGAGCCTCTCCGCCAGCAGGAGGTAGGCCTGGACCACGTCCTTGACGTAGACGTAGTCGCGCTTGTGGGTGCCGTCGCTGCGCAGGATGGGCCTTTGCCCGGCGAGCAGGGAGCGGATGGTGCCGGGCACGATCCGGCTCCAGTTGAGGTCTCCGCCGCCGTAGACGTTGCCGCAGCGCGCGATGGCCACGGGCAGCCGGTAGGTGTGGAAATAGCTCTGGGTCAGGAGGTCAGCGCAGCTCTTGGAGACCTCGTACGGCGCGCGGCCCTGCAGGGGCATGGTTTCCAGGTAGGGCAGCCGGGGCTGCTCCCCATAGGCCTTGTCGCTGGAGGCGACCACGACGCGCCGCACCAGGCCGCTGTGGAGCCGGCAGACTTCCAGGAGGTTGTAGGTCCCGCGGATGTTGGATTCGAAGGTCTCCCAGGGGGCGCGCTGCGCGGGGCCGACCAAGGTCTGGGCGCCGAGATGGAAGACGGTGTCCGTCTCCTGGACGTTGACGGCCCTTTGCAGGGCCGCCGGGTCCTCCAGGCGGCCGGTGACCACCGTGGTCTTCCGGAAATCCCCGTCCCGGAAGAACTGGGACTGCGGGTCGTCGTCCATCACCAGGGCGACCACCGCCGCGCCGCGCGCCAGGAGCTCTTTGACCAGCCAGGAGCCGATGAAGCCGGTGGCGCCTGTGACCAGGACGCGGCGCTGCGCCCAGAAGCCTTTCTTCAACGCCGCCGCACCCGCCAGGGGGCCTTGCCGCCCTGCCAGAGGTCCTCGAGGTGCCGGAGGTCGCGCACGGTGTCCATGCATTGCCAGAAATCCCCGTGCTGGTAGGCCATGAGCTGGCCTTCGGCGGCCAGCCGCTCCATGGGCTCATGCTCGAAGATGGTCTGGTCGTCGTCGATGTAGTCCAGGACCCGCGGCTCCAGGACGAAGAACCCGCCGTTGATCCAGCCCTCGCCGATCTGGGGCTTCTCCACGAAGCGCGTGACGCGGTTCTTTTCGAACTGCAGGCCGCCGAAGCGCGCCGGCGGACGCACCGCGCTCACCGTGGCGGCCTTGCCGTGGCGGCGGTGGAATTGCAGGAGCGCCTTGAGGTCCACGTTGGAGAGCCCGTCGCCGTAGGTGGCCATGATGGGCTGGCCCTTGGCATAGCGGAGCATCCTCCTGATGCGCCCTCCGGTCTGCGTGGTCTCTCCGGAGTCGAGCAGATGGACCGCCCAGTCCTCATTCGGGCGGCCCAAGCGCTCGACCTTGCCTTCCCCGAGGTGGACCACGAGGTCCTGGGCGCGGTAGTGGTAGTTGATGAAATAGTCCTTGATGACCTCGCCCTTATAGCCCAAGGCGATGATGAATTCCTTGAAGCCGAACCGGGAATAGTGGTCCATGATATGCCAGAGGATGGGCTTGCCGCCGATCTCCACCATGGGCTTGGGGATGCGGTCGGTCATCTCGGAGAGGCGAGAGCCCATGCCGCCGGCGAGTATCCCGACTTTCATGATCGTGGAGTTCATGTTAGCAATTCTTCGAAATCAAGAGAAGGCGCGCCCCCGGGTCCGGGCCGGCAGCAGAGGCTTGAGCCAGAGGGAGTAGAGGTACTGGTCGTTGCGGCGGATGCCGCGGGCCGCTTCCAGGATGGCCTCCAGTTGGGCGGTGATGACGCGCGGCGGGGTGCCGGGCTTGACGTCCGCGCCGAGCTTCCAGGAAAAATAAGAGCGCACCCATTCCGGCACCAGGAGATAGTCGGACCACAGGCCCGGGATGTCCCGCAGTCGAGCCCGGGTCAGGGCGCGGTTGACATAGGCCCACAGCGGGGAGTTGCCGAACCGGCAGGCCGCGTCGAGGTCGGTGAGCGCTTCCCGCGACCGTCCCAGCAGGCGCCGGGCTTCCCCGCGCCAGACCAGGGCTTCCTGGTCCTCGGGATGGCTGCGCAACTGGCTGTCGAGGTCGCGCAAGGCTTCCGGGAAATCCCCCAGTTTGACATGCGCCGCGCCGCGCCAGCATAGGGCCAGCGGAGACTGGCGCGCCACGGCCAGGTCCAAGTCGACCAGGGCTTCGCGGTATTCCCCGATCCAGAGCCGCATCTCTCCGCGCCAGCCCAGGACCGAGGTCCGGTCCGAGTCGGGGACCGTGCGCAGGAGCTCGTCCATGGTCCGCAGCGCGCCGGCGCGCTCGCCTCGGGCCAGGGCCAGTTCGGCCAGCAGGGCATGAGCCTTCCAGACCTGCGGCATGCTCTCCAGGACCGCCTGGAATTCGGCGGCGGCCGCGGCCTTGTCCCAATGGTTGTTGAGCAGCAGGAGGCCCCGGTGCCAGCGCATCCAGCCGTAGCGGCGGGGCAAGCCCACGAGCTTCTCGCTCTCGCGCAGCGCCTCCGAGGACCAGCGCAGGCGGTCCAGCAGCACGCTGGTCAACAGGATGTACCAGGGCTGGAAGCGGCCGCGGCCGGAGCCCTTGAGCGCGGCCTGCAGCAGGTCGTAGAGGCCGGAATCCGGGAACGTGGCCAAGCCCCGGTCCACGGGATACATGATGGCTTCGACGACCTCGGCCGGGGGCCGCGTGGCCATGACGCGGTCCCCCAAGGCGAAGGCGGGCTGGAATCTCCCGGCGGCCACGAGCCCGCGTATCTTCTGGACCAGGAGCTTCAGCGCTTCGAGGCGGGCGGAGCCCGGCGGCAGGTCCCAGGGGCCGCGCCGGAGGGCGGTGGCGTTCATCGAGAGACATTATATACCATGTCACCGTCGCTATGACCGCCACCGCCAGCCGGGACAATGCGCTGCGCGCCTCCGTCGCGGACCGCTTCGCTCCGCAGTACGACATCACCAGCCTGCTGACCAACGTCAACCGCGAGCACGCGGAGGAGGAGCTCGACGCCTCGGCGGTCCGCGAGCTGTGGCGGCGTCATGCGGGCGCCGACCGGAAGAAGACCTGCCGCTGCGAACTCTCCGCCTACATCCATATCCCTTTTTGCAAGCAGAAATGCGCCTATTGCTGCTACTATTCGGTCCCCTTGGAGCGGCCGGTCTGGCTGGGCCGCTACCTCGATTCTCTGGGGGCCCAGTTGGACTACTTCGCCCCGGCTTTCGCCGGCCGCCGCTTCGAGACCCTCTATATCGGGGGCGGGACGCCGAGTCTCCTGAGTCCGCGCCAGCTGCGCAGCCTCTTCGCGAAGCTGTTCCGGCGCTACGCCTTCTGCGGCGAGGGCGAGCGGGCCTTCGAGTTCAATCCCTTCAGCGTGAGCGCGGGGAAGCTCGCGCTGCTCGAGGAGTTCGGCTTCAATCGGATCAGCATGGGCGTGCAGTCCTTCCGGCCCGCGGTCCTGCGGCGCGAGAACCGCGGCTATCAGACCACGGAGACCGTGGCCCGGGCGATGGGGCTCATCCTGGGCCGCGGCCGCTTCATGCTCAACGTGGACCTGCTCTTGGGCCTGCGCGGCGACGGCCAGGCCTCCTTCCTCAAGACCCTCGATGCGCTCCTCGCGCTCAAGCCCAGTACGGTCACGGCCTATCCGGTCAAGCCCACGGTCGCCTACCTCTGCGACCATTACGGCGGCGACATGCGCCGCTTCGAGGCGGACTTGGCGCGGCGCTACGGCGAGGTGGGCGGCCAAGCCGCGGCCGTGGCCCGCCGGCGCGGGTATTTTCTGCGCCCGGAGCGGCCCAGCCTGCGGGACAACGACTGGCTCTTCCGGCGGGAGCCCCTGCGCCGGCTCGAGTACGTCTACGACGACATCGCGCCGCAGCCGGTCTCCATCTTCTCATTGGGGCCGACCGCGCGTTCGCGCATCGCCGGGGAACTGGCCTATTACCAGACGGGGACCCACGAGGCGGCGTTCTCCCCCGAGGCCAAGGTCTGGCGGGGGCTCAGGATCGACCGGCGCTGGGAGATGAGGAAGTTCGTCCTGCGGGAGCTGCTGGACCGCGGCGCGGTCTCGCCGGAGCGCTTCCGGGGCCTTTTTGGGACCGGTCTCGGCGCGGCATTCCCGGGGACATCGCGGGTCCTGCGGCCGGGGGGGGGAGGGGCCGGCTGGGAGCTTGACGACAGGACGCCGCGGCAGGTCTTCCTGGCCGCGCTGCGCTTCCTCGCCCCGGAAGAGCTCGAAGGCATGTCCGAGGTGCGTTTTTCCCTCAGCTCGGGCAAGGGCTCCTGGCGCCTGAGCCTGCACCGGCTCGCCGACGGCGAGCCCAGCATGAGCCGGGCCGGGAGCTTGGGGCTGATCCTCAAGGGTGAGCCCGCCGCGCTGATCGCGCCCCAGGTCGACGGGGCGCTGCTCAAGTTCGTGACCGCGGCTTTCCTGCGGGCGGCCGGACGCGCGCGCGCCGCGTCGCCGGTGCGCGTCGCCCCCGTGCTGTTGGCCCAACTGAGGTCCCTGGTGGCGCGCCTGGAGCGGGCGGGACGCATCCCCAGGGGCGCATTGCGCTTGACCCGGGAGGAGTCATCCTGAAGCGGTCAGGGCACGCCTTCATCCTGATCCCCTGGCATATCGGTCATTGGCAGGACATGACCTTGCGCGCCGTCGCGGAGACCAAACGCCTGCGCTGCCTCGTGACGGAAGACGCCGGCGAGGCCCGGAGGCAGTTCGCGGACCTGCGCCTGGACTGCGCCGGCAAGGAGTTCCTGGAGGTGCCGTCGCGTCCCCAGCCGGCGTTCCTGCGCCGGGTCCTGGACCGGCTGCGCGTCGAGGACGTGGGCATGGTCTCCTTGGGCGGCGTTCCTTGTTTTATGGATCCGGGCGGCTGGCTGGTGCGCGAGTTGCGGGCCAGGGGCGTGCCGGTGCGGGCCTTGGCGGGAGCATCGAGCCTGGCCGCGGTCCTATCCCTGAGCGGCTACGACTGGATCGAGACCCCGCGCTGCCGCGCGTTCAGTTTCGTCTTCTTCGACGAGCACGGAGACCAAAGCGCCTTCCGGGCGGCGGTGGGGCGCTCCGGCGAGCCGGTCGTGGTCTTCATCCGCAAGCACGCCTTCGCGCTTTGCCTGCGCGGCATGCGCGGGCTGGTCAAGTCCAGGCGGATCACGGCCTTCTTCGACCTGACCAAGAACCCGCGGGAGCAGTACCCTTACGCGGACCGGGTCCGGACCATGGACCGCGCGGGCTGGCTGCGGGAGGCGGACCGCATCCGCTGGCAGGAAGTCGCGGACGTGGCCCTGCTCATCCACCCCGATGAAGAATAGCCCTCGGGAGCCCCGTCGCATCGAGGTGCACCTGGGCGCCCGCTGCAACAGCCGCTGCGTCTTCTGCATGGGCAGCGTCAGCCGGGACCTCAAGGAGCCGTGGGCCAGCCTCGACCGGGTCAAGGAAGAACTGAGGCACTTCTACGGCGAAGGCTGCCGCGCCGCCGGCTTCTTGGGCGGCGAGCCGACCGCCTACCCGCACATCGTCGAATGCGTGGCCTACGCCAAGAGCCTCGGCTACGGCCGGATCGTCATCTGCACCAACGGCCTGCGGCTCAGCGACGCCGCCTTCTGCCGGCGCTTGGTGCGGGCGGGGCTCACCCGGGTGACCGTCTCGGTGCACAGCCACCGGCCGGAGATAGAGGACCGTCTCATCACGCGCGTGCCGGGAGCTCTCGGGCGCAAGGTCCGGGCGGTCCGCAACCTGGTGGCGCTGAGGCAAGGGGGACTGCTGCCCGGCAACATCTCGCTCAACCCGGTCCTGTGCCGTCCCAATCTGCGCGGCATGGAGGAGTTCGTCCTTTTCTTCGGGGGGTTGGGCGTGGACGACGTGCGCTTCAACTACATCTGGCCGCACGGCGAAGTGAAGGCCGACCCGGCCTGGACCCCGGCCTTCCGTGAAGCCATGCCGGAGATCGTGCGCATCCTGCTGGCCAACGAGAAGCGCCTGCGCAGACACCTCTCTTTCGGCGGGATCCCGAAATGCGCGCTCCTTCTGGCCGGGGTCTCCGGCCGCCTCCTGGAGTACCTGGCGTCCAAGTACCTGGACGAGGCGGGCTTCGACCCGGCCAACGACGTGAGCATGGCCACCAAGCAGGGGCCCATGCGGGACCGCTTCGTCTGGCAGCAGGTCAAGCGGGACATGCTCAAGGCCATGGGCCCGGACTGCGGTAAGTGCCGGCACCAGAGCCGCTGCGAGGGAGTGTGGGAGAGCTACGCGCGGCTCTACGGCTTCTCGGAGTTGACGCCGCTCTAGCTATTTGGCGCAGCACCATACCGCGCCGACATGGCCGTTGGTGGCCGCTTGCAGCACGCCCGTCTGCCAGGCATAGGGGGACTGGCTGTCCTGGGCCCATACCGAGGAGGTGTGGTGGCCGCCTATGACGATGCCCACTTCCTCGCCGCGGTCCTGCCGGGTCCAGCCCTCGACGTATAGGCCCGGAGTCCAGGTGACGTAGTAATCGCTCGCCGTGCCGCAGTAGATGTTGGAATTGGGAGAAGGGGCGGGGGACGCGTATTGGCAGTGCGTATTCGTGTTGTCGATGTACAAGTACCCGTTATGGCCGGTGCCGCCGGCAAGGTGGATGCCCACGTTGGGGGTGGTGCTGCCGTTGGAAGCCGTGCCGGTCGGATCGGTGGTGCCGATGCCGACGGAGCCGTTGGCGGCGATCCTCATCCGCTCATTGTCAGCGTTGGTGGTGAAAGTAAGATAACCTCCGTTGTGGGTGTTGGAGCTGCCGCCAAAGAACTTGATAGCGCTGTTCGTAATTCCGCCATAATGGTGTTCCAAGGAAAAAGATAAGGCGAGACTAGGGGACCAACCCTTCACTCCTAGGAAGGTTCCATCGCCAGTGGCATTGGAGTCGCTTAATCTGGCGAGGACTGTTTCTAATGTCCCGTTGCCGCTAGTTTCACCGACATCCAATGTTGCCTTCGGCGACGTCGTCCCGACGCCCACTTTGCCTCCGGTGGTGGCAAGGAAGGTGTCTTGGGTCGTGATCATCTTGCTGTAGACGCCGGACGGGGCCGGGTAATAGGTCGACAGAGTCACATTTTCAGAACCGAGTTCCGGGGTGACGGTGACGAGCAGCGCGGCCGTCATGAGAAGAACCAAAGTCCGTGTCGGGACAGACAAATCCAAATGGACATGGATATCCTGGCGCATGACGGCCTCCGATTACATCACGATAGTATAATCGACATCCGGGAAATTTCAAGGCCTAAATTGTTACGAATCGAAGCGGCCTGGGACTTTCTTGGCTAACATGATTGTGCTTTATTTTAAATATGCTTTTTGCAAATATTATGTATCATTGGACCGGCTATGGTCATCCCCCAGCCGAAGTCGGTGCTGGACCTGTGCCGAGGCGGCTGGCGTCCCTATCTCTGCATCGCTTCGGCCGGCTTCTTGCTCTATCTGCGCACCCTGTTCTTCGATTTTTCTTACCTTGACGACAATGTCCTCATCCTCGACAACCAGGTCTTCCTGCGCCAGCTCTCCAACATCATCCCGGCCTTCAGGATGGATATCTTCCATATCCTGCACTCCTCAGCGGCCTACTACCGGCCGTTGCTGACCGTTTCATTCATCCTCGACGCCCAGTGGGGGGGGAGCTCGCCCGGGGCCTATCACCTCACGAATCTGCTGATCCACCTTTGCGCCTCATGCCTGGTCTATCGTTTCCTGATGGCTCTGGACTACGGGGAAGCCGCGGCGTTGTTCTGGGCGCTGGCCTTCACCGTCCACCCTGCGCTGACCCAGGCGGTGGCCTGGATCCCCGGCCGCAATGATTCCTTGGTGGCCCTTTTCGTGCTGGCAGCCTTCCTCTCTCTGGTCAGCTTTCTTCGGACCGGGAGTCCAAGCTCGGCCCTGGCGCATCTCTTGTGCTTCGCTTTCGGTCTGTTGACGAAAGAGTCGGCGGTCGGCCTCGTCCCTATGGGACTCTTCTACTGGGCGGCCAGCGCCAAAGCCGGGCGCCGCTTCCGGGATGGCGCGCTCCTTTTGAGCGGCTGGGGCGTGGTCCTGGCGCTTTGGCTCGCGCTGCGTCAAGCCGCTTTGCGGAATCCTATCCACATGGCGATAGCCGACATGGCGGTGGCCGTGTGGCGCAATCTCCCCGCGGTCATCCCCTCGGTGGGCAAGATGTTCCTCCCCTTCGACCTGTCGGTATTGCCGATCCTGCGCGATATGTCCTTCTTCTACGGGTTTGTGGCGGTCGCGGCTTTGGCCGGGGCGCTCTGGGCATCGCGGAAGAAGTCCTGGCCGCGCGTCGTATTCGGGCTGGCTTGGTTCCTCGTGTTCCTCTTGCCCTCCTTCATCCGTCCCAACCCCGCTATCGCCGCCGATTTCCTTGAGCATCGGCTCTATCTTCCCATGGTCGGCGTCATCGTCCTGCTCTGCGAGACCAGCTGGCTCAAGGCCCGCGCCGCCGGCCTGGGGGGCCTGGTCCTGGCCGCCCTCGCCCTCGGCGCCTTCGTCCACAGCCGGAACTTCGAGGACCGGATGGCGTTCTGGAAGAACGCCGCCGAGACCTCTCCGCATTCCCCCTTGGCCCACCGCAACTTGGGCGCCATGTACTACCTGGACGGGCAGCCCAGCCTGGCGGAGCCGGAATATCGCCGGGCTCTCGAACTCAACCCGCGCGAGCTGATGGCGCACAACAACCTCGGGCTCATCTGCATGGAGCGGGGGCTCCTGCCGGAAGCCGAGAAGGAGTTCCTCCAGGAGCTGGCCGTCAATCCCTCGTATGACAACGCCTTCCTGAATCTCGGCATCCTCCGTTATCGGCAAGGGCGCGGGGCGGAGGCGGCGGCCCTCTGGAAAAGAGCCCTGGAGATCAATCCGAATCTTCTGGCCGCCCGCCGGAACCTCGCCGCCTATGAACAGGACCGCCGAGGCTTGTCGCCGCGCCGCGGACACTGATAGACTCTATCCCTGTGGCCAACGATATCGTCTGGGAGACCGCGATCGTGGGCGGGGGGCCGGCCGGCCTGGCGGCGGGCCTGCACCTGGCCCGCGCGGGCTACCGCGTCCTCTTGACGGAGCAGGGCCGCTTAGGGGGCCAGGCGAGGCGCCTCGGGCGCATCGAGAACTATCCCGGCTTCCCATCGGGGATAGACGGCCGCCGGCTGATGGACCGCTGGGTCAGGCAGGCGCGGCGCTGGGGTCTGCGGACTCGGCGCGCCGAGGTGCGCCGGGTCCGGCGCGACGGCCGCGGCTTCAGCCTGCGCCTCGATGGCGGGCGGAGCTTGACGGCTGGGACGGTGGTCTACTGCCCGGGCGCGGTTTTCCGGGGGCTGGGCCTGCCGGGTGAGAAGAGGCTCTGGGGCCGCGGTCTGTTCCATGCGGCGCTCGACCAAGCCCCGCTCTGGCGCGGCCGCACCGTGGCCGTGGCGGGAGGCGGGGAGGCCGCGGCGCATCAGGCCCTGGCTTTGGCCCGCCATGCGCGCCGCGTCTACCTCCTGTGCCGCGGCCCGAAGCTCAAGGCCCACCGCCTCCTCCTGCGGCGCCTGAGCGGTCAGCCCCGCATCGTCCGGATGCACGGGGTCAGGGTCCGCGGCTTGTCGGGAGGCCGGCGCTTGCGGGCCTTGGATCTGTCCGTTCCCCGCGGCCGCCTGCGCCTGCCCGTCGACGCGCTCTTCGTCCTGGTGGGAAAGAATCCGGCCCCCCTGCCTTTCCAGGCCCGGCGCCTGCCGCCCGGCTTCTTCGTGGCCGGCGACGCCTCCGGAGAGCCTTTCCGCCAGGTGTTGGTCGCCGGCGGCGACGGGATGAAGGCCGCCATGCGCTGCGCCGCGTTCCTGGAGCGCCGATGAGGATCGTCGAGACCCGTACCGCCCGGGGCCTGGGGACCTTGTATCTGGCGGACCTGGGAACGGGGCACCGGGAGCGCCTCATCGAGTTCGTCGACACCCGCGAGCCCGGCGTGCCCAAGTCCCGCAAGTGGGTGTTCATGATCTCGACCCAGGTGGGCTGCGCCGTGGGCTGCCGCATGTGCGACGCGGGCGCGGCCGGCTACGGCGGGAACCTGTCGGCCGCGGAGATGCTGCGGCAGGTCCGCTTCGTGGCGGGCCGCAACCCGGCTTTGGACCTGCGGCGCCACCCCAAGGTGAAGATCCATTTCGCACGCATGGGCGAACCGTCCTTGAATCCCGCCGTCCTGCCCGCCCTGCGGGCCTTGGCCCGGGAGGTCCCCAATCCTGGGCTCATCGCGAGCGTCTCGACGGTGGCGCCGCGGACTCCCGTGGCGGAGTCGTGGTTCGAAGAACTGCGCCGCGTGAAGGACGACTGCTACCCGGACGGGAGGTTCCAACTGCAGTTCTCGCTGCATTCGGCCGACGAGGGCCTGCGCCGGGAGATCGTCCCGATCCGCAAATGGAGCCTGGAAGCCGTGGCCGCTTACGGCCGGCGCTGGCGGCGTCCGGGGGACCGGAAGGTGACCCTGAACTTCGCCCCCGGACCGGGGGAGGGCCTCGACGCCTCGGCCATCGCCAAGGTCTTCGACCCCGGACATTTCCTCATCAAGGTGACCCCGGTCAACCCCACGGAGACCGCGCTCCAAGGCGGGTGCGTGCGGGTCTGGCATAAGACCCCGGCCGACCTTAAGGCCGAGGCCCGGCGGCTCAAGGCCCGCGGCTTCGAGGTCGTCCTCTCGCCCAGCACCGCGGAGGAGCTCGAAGGGGAGACCTCCTGCGGCCAGCTCTGGTCGCGGCGCCTCAAGGCGGCGGCCGCCGCCGCCCTGCGCGCGCGGCGGCGCGAGGCGCGCAGTTACGTGACCGTCGACTCCATGGACCGGAAGGCCGCGGCCTGGCTGCGCGAAGCGGCCCGGGAACTGCCGCGCGGGCAGGCCTTGGTCCCGGCCCGGGCCGCCCTCCTGGTCGTGGACATGCAGGAGTTCTTCCTCGACCGCCGCTCCCCGGCGTATCTGCCGCCGGGGCGGGCGGCGCTGCGCAACACCCGGCGTCTCGTGGAGGCTTTCCGGCTCGCCGGCAGGCCGGTCCTGTTCACGCTCCACGCCCACGCAGACCCGAGCCGGGACGGCGGCTTGATGGCCGCCTGGTGGGACCATGTCTGCTTGGCCGGATCTCCCTGGGCCAGGATCGCTCCGGTCCTGGAAGCCCGGGACCGCGACGTGTACCGCAAGACCGGCTACAGCGCTTTCTCGAATCCGGCTCTGGCAAAACGGCTGCGGGGGGAGGGGATAGCGCAATTGGTTCTGGCGGGAGTCAAAACCGATCTTTGCGTCGAATCCACGGCCCGGGCCGCCTTCGATCTGGGCTGGGCCACCTTCGTCGCCGCTGATGCGACCGCGGCGCGTACCGAGGAAAGGCACCTTGCGGCCCTCAAGTCCTTGGCCCGCGGCTTCTCCGGTATCGTTTCCGCGGCCAGCCTCGCGGGGAGCGGCCTCTCCGAAATCATACCCCCCACCCTGCGTACAATTCCGCATGGGCGGAATTTGGGCCGGGGGGGTATAATCAAGAAGGCACAGACAAAAAGAGCTAAAATATAAAAATGAAAAGACTTCTTCTGACCAGCATATGCCGGCCGTTGGGGCCCAAGCACGGCGACGGGCCGAGCGTGGGCTATGAGCTCCTCTTCGGCCAAGTCACCCGGGCCCAAGGGCTCTTCAGCCCCCGGGCGGTCCATCATCACTTCTCCCTCGAATACATCGCCGCGAACATCCAGGCCCCGACCGTGGTCCTGCAGTATCCTTCCCAGAACGAGCTCATCCGTGAGCTCAAGAAGGGGTATGACTACGTGGGCCTCTCCTTCATCCTCTCCACCTTCCACCGCATGAAGGAGATCGTGGCCCTCATCCGCGAGCACTCCCCGAAGAGCAAGATCATCCTGGGAGGCTACGGCACGGTCCTGGGCGAGGAGTACCTGAAGCCCTACAGCGACGCCATCTGCCGGGGCGAGGGCGTGGAGTTCATGCGCAAGCTCCTCGGCGAGGAGCACAAGCCCGGGCCGTATCACCATCCCCTCATCGTGAGCCAGCTCAAGGTCTTCGGCCAGAAGGCGGGCAACACGGGGATGATCTTCGCCGGGCTCGGCTGCCCCAACGGCTGCGACTTCTGCTGCACCTCGCATTTCTTCAAGCGCCAGCACGTCAAGCTCCTGCCCACGGGCCGCGACATCTACAACGTGGTCGAGCGCTACCTGGACATGGACCCGCACATGTCCTTCACGGTCATAGACGAGGACTTCCTGCTCGACAAGCAGCGCGCCATGGAGTTCCACGACCTGGTGGTCCAGTCCGGACGTCCCCTCTCCATCTTCGCTTTCGCGAGCATCAAGGCCCTCAGCCAGTACAAGATCGAGGAGCTCCTGGAGATGGGCATCGACGGGGTCTGGATCGGCTATGAGGGCACGCGTTCGGGCTACGAGAAGCGCGCGGGCCGCTCCGCCGAGGAAGTGTTCCGGGAGCTGCGCGAGCACGGCGTCACTATCCTGGCTTCCATGATCGTGGGCTTCGACTATCAGGACGAGGCCACCGTGGCCGCGGAGCTCGATGGGCTGCTCGCCATGAAGCCGGCGCTGACCCAGTTCCTCATCTACGGCCCCACTCCGGGCACGCCGTATTGGGACCGGGTGACCGCGGAAGGCCGGCTGCGCGCGGACTTGGCCGCCGACCCCGAGCTCTATTGCCGCAACGCCTCGGGCTTCACCTCCATGGTCAAGCATCCCAGGCTCTCCGCCGCGCAGATCGAGAAGATCCAGCGCCGCTGCTTCGCGGAGGACTACCGCCGCCTGGGGCCGAGCATCTACCGCACGGTGGACGCCTGGCTCAACGGCTACCTCAAGCTCAAGGACTCAGCCAATCCGATGCTGGCCAAGAAAGCCGGGATCTTCGCTCGGGACATCCGCAAGGCCTATCCGATCTTCCAGGCCGGACGGGTCTTCGGGCCCAACCGCAGCGTCCGGCGCTGGATCGCCGACCTGGAGCGCCGCCTGCACGCGGTCTTGGGCGAGCCCACGCGCAGCGAGCGGCTCACGTCATGGGCCGGGGTCTGCGCCGCAGCCTGGACCGGCCTTGAGCTCAAGTTCGACCTCTTCCAGCATCCCAAACTCCGGCGCACGGCCTACCGCCAGCCGGGCTTCTTCTGGGCCAGCCAGCAGGTCTGGGAGTCCTTGGCCGCGCGCTGGAAGGAGCGCAACTTCCGGATGCAGGTCGAGTTCCTGCACGCCCGCCGCGAGGTCTGGCTGAAGTTCGAGGGCCGGCTCAGCGGCAGCGAGGCCGAACGCATGTGGCGCGATGTGGGCCAGTCGCTGGAGCGCTGCCGCAGCCGCGTGATCCTGGACCTTCAGCGCTGCCACTGGGACGGGAAATCCCTTTCTCCCGAGTTCCGGGCCAAGCTCGCCGAATATCGCGACCGCGTCCGCATCGTGCTGCCCAAGCTCCAGCATGCGCACCCGGAACTGCTCATCCTGGCCAAGATGTTCCACGTTTATAAGGGCGGCTTCGGGCTTTAGGCCGTGAAGAAGCCCGCCCCGAAAGACCGGCTCGCCGCCTTGCGACGCCGCGTCGACGCGGTCGACCGGCGGATCGTCCGTCTTCTGGCCGCGCGCCAGCGCCTCGTCGCGGCCATGACGCCGTTCAAGACGCGGCTGCGCGACCCGAGGCGGGAGGCCCAGGTGCTCGCCGACGCGGCGCGGGAGGCGCGGCGCGCCGGTCTCGACGGGACGTTCGCGCGCTCCGTCTACAGGGACCTTCTGGGGGCGTCTCGTTCCTTCCTGAAGCGGCGGGCCTAGACCCAATGCCGGTCACTTAAGGTCCGCTTCCGTCGGCCGCTGCCGTTAAGACCCTCGGAACCCCGTAGGGGTTCCGAGGCCGGCGGTGTGCCCAGCATGAGCATGACTGGGAGGTGCAAGTCCTCTGGAGAACCTGGTCGCAG
>JAPLKL010000074.1 GCA_026388095.1 Elusimicrobiota bacterium
GAACGTCTCGAATCACCCGCAATCTGTCTATTTCACGCATGCTCAGCTCTATTGTTTCGGTGTCGTCCATCCCATGATGGTAGCCCAAAACCGGACATTTCTATTTTTCTCAAAGCGGACATTTTAATTTTTTTCTTACAGACCGCCCGCGGCGATTGACAGCGCCGACTTCCAGGACTATACTGGCAATAAGTCCTGATTCGCGGAGGGCCCCAAATGAAAGCGAGGATATACCGATCGTTGGCCATCACCTTGTCCGTGGCTGCGTTGTGGGTCATGGGCGTCACGTCGATGAAGGCCGCGCAGAGTGACCAGCAGTTCCCCGGCAACGACAACACCAACCAGAACCAGGAGCAGAAGAAGGGCGGCTGCTGCAGCATGTGAGCCGTCCGCCGGACCGACGGGCCTACTTCGGCTCGCGGGTGACGTAGAAGAGCGACTGCCGGCCCTGGTCCGTGAACTTGAGGGTCACGGTGGTCTTCTTGCCGGGCTCGACGCGGAAGAAGCGCTCGGCCGGCTGCAGGCCGTCCGGACGCCGCAGGCCCGAGACCCCGTCGCTGGAGTCCCAGACCTCGAAGCGCATGGGATGGTTGCCCTCCGCGATGCGGCCGAGCCATAGCTTGGGCCTGGACTTGGCCGCGGTCTCGGTGCGGCCCTGCAGCGCGCCGCCCACGTAAATTTGCACGTACTCCAAAGTGTCCTCTTCCGGCGTGCCCACCACCTCGTAGGCCTTCAATTCGAAATTGGCGGACGCGGCGGCCGGCGGGGTCTGGACTGCGGCCGGCTCAGGACCCTTGGCCGCGGGCTTGGGCGCGGCGCAGCCCGCCCACAGCGCGGCCAGGGCCAGGGAAACCAGCCGCTTCATCGGGCCTTGAGCCGCAAAGTGTACTTATCGCGGACGTTGTTCTGGTTGGGGTCCGTGCCTTTGAGCTTGAGCCAATAGGTGCCGGGCTCGAGCTCGCGGTCGAAGGAGAGCGGCTCGCCCGTCTTGGCGGCGATCTGCGCGAGGATCTGCTTGTTGTCCTGGTCGTAGAGCTCCGCGCTCCAGCGAACGTTGATGACCCCGGTCAGGTCGCAGACGATGTCCCCTTTCTGATACACGTTGAACATGTAGAAGTCCACGTCGCCCTTGGGCGCGAGGTAGCCGTCCACCGACTCGCCGATTTTGAGGGCCTGCGCCGTGCCCGTGCTGTCGTTGGGCTCCCACTCCAAGCCCGGCTGCCAGGGCGCCAAGGTCTTGGTCAAAGTGTAGGCGTTGCGCGGGTCCGCCGCCTTGCCGCTCTTCTCGGTCACGACCAGGTAGTAGGTGGCGTTGCTCATGCCCAGGCCGGTGAGCACCTCCGGGGTCTCCCTGATGCCGTTGTCGATGACCAAGAGCGGCTGGCCGATGTCGTCGGTCACGGTGAGGATGAGGTCCAGCCCCGGGACGGCGGAGAGGTCGGCGCGCAGGATGGTCCGCGTGCTGACATCCGCGCTGACACGGTACCAATCCACGTCCCCGGCCGGGGCGATGTGCCCCGCGATGGAATCCCTCTCGAAGGGCGTGGCGTCGTTGCGCTGGTCGTTGGGCTCGAGCTCGGTGCGTCCGTCGTAAGGCCGCAGCTCGCTTAAGAGCTCATAGAGGGAATCCGGATTGCCCATGCGGGGGCCGCGCGTGCGCAGGCGCAGCAGGTACTGCGCCGGGGCGCGCACGCCGAAATCCTTGAGGGTCAGGCCCAGCCCCGCGCCGCCGGCCGAGACCTCCTTGAGCTTGTAGCTGTTGACGTCGTAGACCTCCAGCACGGGATCCACGTTGGGCACTCCGCTGAGGTCGAGGTTGAGCGCGTAGACGCCGGCCCGGTCCACCTTCACGCGGAACCAGTCCTGCTCGGCTTTGTCCGGGTCGTCAGAGAGGAGGTTCGTGTTGGGGTAGTAGTGGCCGCGCGTGACGCCGTTGAGCTCGAGGGTGTTGGCGGTAAGCGGAGTGTCGTTGGGCTCCTGCTCCCGGCCCGTGGCGGACTCGAGCTTGGCGGTCAGGACGTATTTTTGGGACGGGTTGTCGGCCTTGGGGTTCTTGTTGGAGAGGACCACGTACCAGTCGCCGCGGCTGACGCCCAGGTCGGTGGCGACCTCGTCGCCGCCCACCCCGGTCTCGTCGATGCGCTTGAGCTCCGCGCCGGTCTTGTCCCGGAAGCTGAGCACGAAGTCCACGTCGCGGATGCCGCCCACGTGCAGGCTCAGCACTCCGCTGTCGCGGTCCACGGCGACCTTGTACCAATCCACGTCGTCCGGCCGAGAGATCGTGCCCTGCGCGCGGCCGTTGGCGGGCAGGCGGCTGGCATGGGCGCTGTCGTCGTCGGGCTCGGCCTCCTGGACGACCGGGCCGCAGGCCGCCAGAGCGGCCGCGAATAAGACCAGGGGAAGGAAGCGCCGGCTCATGGATTCAGGCCGGCCCGCCGCATTCGGGGCAGAACTTCGCCCCGACCGGGATATCCAACTGGCATTTGGCGCAGGCTCTGGTCTTGGCCAAGGGCGCGCCGCATTCCTGGCAGAACTTGCCGCTGCCCGGAGCCTTGCCGCATTTCGGGCAGGCCGCGGAGACGGGCTGATCGAGCTTCATGCCCTTGGTGAGGTCGGCCTCCTGCAGCTTGGCCGATATCTGTTCCTTCAGGATAGTGGCCTGAGCCGCGGCGATCTCTTCCTCGGCCACGGGCGCGCAGCCTTTGCAGAGTCCTTTCTCCGCGTTCCAGCACTTCTCCGGGCAGACCCATTTGCCGCAGCGGGAGCACTGCTTGAAATGCCCCTGGCCCTGCGCGACGGCGCGGCGGAAAGCCTTGTCATGAGCCGGGCCGGCCACGGCCCGCCGCAGCTGCTCTGCGGTCTCCGCGGTATTGCCCATCACGCTGCCGAAGATGCCGCCCGCCGCCTTGAAAAGCCCCTCGGCCACGCCCAAGGTGGAGGACTCGAAGGGGGTCTGGTAGCCGTTGGAGCAATGGTCGCAGAAGAACTTGAACTGGTAGCCCCTGTCCGTGGAGAGGTCCTCATGGTTCTGCGTGAACGCGATCATGTCATCGGCCATGGCTCCTCCAATGACCTCAATTAAACGATTTTGTGGGGCGGTTGCGATAGACGGCCTTGACGAAGTTCATCCAGATGGGGGCGGCGAAGACCCCGCCGGTCTCGCCGTGGCCCAAAGGGATGCGCATGTCGTCGTGGCCGACCCATACCGCGGCGGAGAGGTCCGGGGTGACGCCCGCGAACCACGCGTCGCGGTAGTCGTTGGTGGTGCCGGTCTTGCCCGCGGCGGGCAGGTTGAAGCCGGTCTTCTTGGCCGCGCCGCGCGCCGTGCCCTCCGGGCCGAAGACTCCCTGCATGACCGAGACCATGGTGGCGCAGGTCTGCGTGCTCAGGATGACCGGGGAATCCGCGGCCGGGCCGCCGGCCTGGACCGGGGCGCCCTCGCGGTCCTCGATCGCCGTGATGAAGTAGGGATGCACGGCCTTGCCGCCGTTGGCGAACACGGCGTAGGCGCCGGCCAGCTGCAGCGGCGAGAGGTCGGCCGTGCCCAGGGCCAAGGTGAGGTTGCGCGGCCAGTCCTGGCGCGGCACCCCGGTGGCCAAGGACAGCAGGGCGATGACCGCGTCGATGTCCACCTTCTCCAGGAGCTTGATGGCGACGGAGTTGAGCGAGCGGTGCAGGGCCTCGGCCAAGGACACCTCGCCGAAGTACTTGCGGTTGTAGTTCTGCGGCGCCCAGACGCGGCCGCCCCGGCGGTATTTGACCGCGGCATCGAGCATCTTGTCCTCGGGCTTGAACCGGCCGGACTCGAAGGCCGCGGCGTAGACGAAGGGCTTGATCGAGGAGCCCACGGGCCGGTGGATGTCCAGCGCGCGGTTGAGCTGGTCCGAGAAGTTGAAGCCGGAGCCGCCGACCAAGGCCAGGACGGCGCCGTCTTCGGGACGCACCGCGGCCAGGCCGCCGACCACCTTGGCGGTCCCGGTGGAAAGCTCGCGGTTGACCGCTCCCAGGCCTTCGCGCAGCGCGCTCTGCGCGGCCTTCTGGACGTCGAGGTCGAAGGTGGTGCGCACGCGCAGGCCGCCCTTCAAGATGCGCTCCCTGTCGAAGTCCTTCTCCAGGGCCCGGCGCACGGTCTCCACGAGGTAAGGGGCCTCGTTGACGTTCATGCGCCAGAAGGAGGACTCGGGGGCCTTGAGGCGGGCGTCCATGGTCTTCCAGAAATCGTCCTCGTAGCGTCCGACGGCCGAGGCGGGAAGGTCATGGAGCTTGGCCATGCGGCTGAGCACGATGTGATGGCGGGCCTTGGCCAGGTCGGGGTGCTCGTAAGGCGAGAAGCGGATGGGACTGTTGACGAGGCCGGCCAGCAGCGCGCATTCGCCGAGCTCGAGGTCGCTGGTGGTCTTGCCGAAGTAGAAGCGGGCGGCGGACTCGACGCCGAAGCAGCCGTGGCCGAAGTAGGCGAAGTTGAAGTACATGAGCAGGATCTGGTCCTTGGTGAACTTCGCCTCGAGCTTGCGCGCGCAGAAGGCCTCGAAGATCTTGCGGCCGAGGGTCTTCTTGCGGGTGGTGAACATGAGCTTGGCCAACTGCTGGGTGATGGTGCTGCCGCCCTGGGCCATGCGCAGATGGCGCAGGTTGGCGAGCAGTGCGCGAGCCGTGGCGCGGTAGTTGATGCCGTGGTGCTGGTAGAAGGTCCCGTCCTCGGTGGCGACGATGGCCTTCTTGAGGAAGGCGGGGAGGTCGTCGGCGCTGCGCACGTAGAGGGCCCTCTCGCTGGAGAACTCGCCGATGAGGCGGCCGGCGGCGTCGTAGATGCGGGAGGGGACGGCCTCGACGCTGAGCTTGGAGGCCATGTAGGGGACCTCGAAGACTTCGTCGCCGGAAAGGAGGTACTGCTCGCGGTTGGGGGTGCTGATGTTGAGATAGTATTGGTCCATCTTCTCGACGATGGAGCGCTCCAGGCGGTGGTAGGTCCACCAGCCGTAGAGGAACATCCCCGCGGCCATGATGGGGGCGAGGAGGATCCCGGCGAGGACGAGTCCCAGGGTGCGCATGATACGATGACCTTGCTGTCCGGCGGCGGACATGCGCCCGCTTGCGGCTTAGGGCCCGACCTTCGCGGTCGTCCGGGGGCTCACCGGCCGCGCCGCGGCCTCCGGCCCGTAGAACAGCTTCACGTAGTCCTTGACCATCCGGTTGCCGCAGAAGCGCGGCGCCACCGTCTTGATGGACTCCTTCATCACCTTGATCCAGCCGTGCGGGATGCCGTCCGAGCCCCGCTCGTAGAACAGCGGCACGATCTTCTTCTCCAGGGTCTGGTAGATGTCCTCCGCGTCGGCCGCGTCGGCCGCGTCGCCCGAGCCGCGGCCGCCGGGAGCGCCGATGGCCCAGCCGTTGGCCCCGTTGAAGCCCTCCTCCCACCAGCCGTCGAGCACCGACAGGCTCGGCACGCCGTTGACCGCAGCCTTGATGCCGCTGGTGCCGCAGGCCTCCAGAGGCGCCAGCGGGTTGTTGAGCCAGAGGTCGCAGCCCTGCACGAAGTAGCGGGCCACGTGCATGTCGTAGTCCTCCACGAACACGATGCGGCCGCCGAAGGACGGGTCCTTGGCCAGGTGGTAGATCTGCTGGATGAGCGCCTTGCCCGAGTCGTCGGCCGGGTGGGACTTGCCCGCGAAGACCAGTTGGATCGGCCGCCAGTGGTCCAGGAGCAGGCCTTTCAGGCGCGCCAGGTCGCGCAGGACCAAGGTCGCCCGCTTGTAGCCCGCGAAGCGCCGGGCGAAGCCGATGGTCAACGCCTGCGGATCCAAAAGCGCCCCCTGGGTCAGCAACTGGGAAGCCTCGGCGTTGCGCGAGATCCAGCGGTCCCGGGCCCGGTCGCGCAGGAGCTTGAAGAGCTCCTCCTTGTTGCGCATGTGCGCCCGCCAGATCTCCTCGTCCGGGATGCCCGCGACCTGGGCCCAGACCGCGGGGTCGTCCTGCTTCTCCGGCCAATCGCGGCCCAGGTACTTGAAGAAAGCCCAGCCCAGGTCCTGCTGCAGCCAGGTGGAAAGATGGACGCCGTTGGTGACGTGACCGATCGGGACGTCCTCCTCATTCTTCTCCGGCCAGAGCTTGGTCCACATATGGCGCGAGACGATGCCGTGGCGCTTGCTCACGCCGTTGCGCTGGCCCGACATCCTGAGCGCCAGGGCGGTCATGTTCCAGCCCGCCTGCCCCGGCACCCGGCCCAACTCCAGGAACTGCTCCTGCTCGAGCCCCAGCTCGGTCCAGTACTTGTTGAAATACTCCGTGATGAGGCCCTCGGAGAACACGTCGTGTCCGGCCTCGACCGGGGTGTGCGTGGTGAACACCGAACGGGAGGCCACGTCCTCGGCCGCCGCCTCGAAGGATTTCCCCGCGGCCACCTGCTCGCGGACTTTCTCCAGGAACATGAAGGCGGAGTGCCCCTCGTTGATGTGGTAGTGCTCGGCCGGGATGCCGAGCGCCTTCAGCAGGCGGGCCCCGCCGATGCCCAGGAGGATCTCTTGGCGCAGGCGCATGGTGCGGTCGCCGCCGTAGAGCCGCCCGGAGATCTCCCGGTCCTGGGCGGAGTTCCCTTCCACGTGGGTGTCCAGCAGGAAGAGCTTCACGCGCCCCGCCACGATCTCCCAGACCGCCACCTGGAGGTTGAGCGGGCCCAGGTTGAAGTTCATGAGGAAGTTGTCCCCGCTGGGCGTCATGACCGGACGGATGGGCGAGACGCTCCAGTCGATCTGCTCGTAGACGTTCTGCTGCCAGCCGTCCACGCTGATGCGCTGCTGCACGTAGCCCTGGGGGTACATGAAGCCCAGCCCGACCAAGGGGACGCCCAGGTCGGAGGCCGTCTTGCAGTGGTCCCCGGCCAGGATGCCCAGGCCGCCGGAGTAGATGCGCAGGGAGTTGTGCAGCCCGAACTCGGCCGAGAAATAGGCGATGTTCTGGCCCTTGGCCTGCGGGTACTTGCGGGCGAACCAGGTGTACTGGTCCTCGAGGTACTCGTCGAAGATGCGGATGACGGAATCGTAGCGGGATAGGAAGCCCTCGTCCTTGGCCAAGGCGTTGAGGCGGGGCAGGCTGCGCTGCAGCAGGAGCACGGGGTTGTGGTAGGTGGTGCGCCAGAGGTTGCGGTCGATCTCCTTGAACAGGGCCCGAGCCTCCGGGTGCCAGCTCCACCAGAGGTTGTAAACGAGGTCCTTCAAGCGGGCCACGCGTTCCGGAACCTGCCACTGCTGGTAGGGATCGGTCATAGGACAGGGATTCTACCAAATTCGTCCCGCCCGAGGGCGCCGCGGCGTCCGCCGCGTCTGATTATTGAGCCTCCGGCGAGAAATTGATAACATCCGTGCGGTATGAGGTTCAGCCTCGCAGCGGCGCTGTTTTTCATCGCGCCTGCCTTACGCGCCGAAGAGGCCGGGCTCGCGGGGCTCCTCCGGGAGCCGCCCGCGGTCGCCGCCCAAGCCGCCGTGAAGGCCCTGCCGACCGAGGCCCAGCTTGAGCTCTTCACCCTCTACGCGCGCTACAACGAAGTGGTGTCCAAGCGTATGGACGAGGGGTGGCGGGTCGGTCTGCTCAGCGACGAAGGCACCAAGGTCTCCCAGGACGACACGCTGCCGGCGCGCCAGCTCGAGGAGGCCGTCCGCAGCCGCGAGACCGAGGTCAAGTCGCTGGCCAAGCAGGTGGAGCAGCCTGAGGTCGAAAACGGAGCGCGACTGCGCCGGGAGCTCGCGGCCGCGCAGCTGCGCCTAGCCGCCCTGCGCGGCGCCCTGGCGCGCTCCAAAGGCACCTGCCTGGACTGGTCGGATCTGGTGTGGGCCGAGCTGGGGCGCCTCAAGCCCGAGCATTGGTCGATCCAGGACCGGGAGCGCGCAGGGCGTCCCTTCCATACCGGAGCCGTGCTCTGCTCTCCTCCCGCCTCGGAGGAAGAGCCCGTCTGCTCGGACTCCGCGCCCGGCCGCTGCCTGGAGGCGGGGCGCCAGGTCTGCCTGGTCTTCGACCCCTGGCAGCGGGGCCAAGCCGACGTCTACGAACTGGGAGCCTGGGACGGGGGGCGCTCCGCCGGCCGCGTGCCTGCTGACTTCTTCCTGCACGATCTCCCTGAGCCGAGGCCGGCGCGGGCCCGCAAGGCCAGGAGATGACGGCCGCCCGCGAGTCCGATGCCGCGCACCAGCTGATCATCATCGCCCGGCTCGCGGAATTCTGCCGGTTCCGCGGCATCAGCAAGTACGAGGACGACCCCTGGGAGTTCATGCTGCGCAAGCTCCAGGAGATCGAAGATCCCCTGGCCGCGCTCAAGAACGACATTTTCCTCAGGACCCGGGAGAGCCTCTTGGCCGAGCTCGCAGCCGGCGGCCTGAGCGCCCAGCGCTGCACCGAATACCGGCAGCTCTTCGAGGGCCTCCTCGGCGCCGGGGATTTCGCGGACGCGGCCATACACCTGTTCCCCGGCGCGCCCGACCAAGCCGAGTCCCTCCGCCGGGTCCTGGCGCAGGTCCAGGCCGCCGACCTGTTCAGCGAGGAGCGCAAGCCCGCGGGACAGAGGAGCCCGTCCTGGGACAGGCTCGTCAGCGAGCTCTACCGGCGCCTCGACCTCGACCGCCTGGGCACGGTCATGGTGCGCAAGCCGCCCACCCCTCAGCGCAAGGCCATGGTCTTGCGCCGGGTGCGGCGCAACGTCGCCGAATACTGCTGCGTGGTGCGCATCCCCACCGACGCCGACGACACCTTCACGCCCTTCATGCTGCCCCGCATCGAGGCGCTCATCGCCGCGAACCTGCGCTTCCTGCGCAAGTACCGCTGACCGCGCGCATCAGGAGAAGAAGTCCTCGATCATCCGCCGGATGAGCCCCACGTCCATCGTGGCGTAGACCCCGGTGCGGAAGGTCTTGGCGCCGGGCAGGCCCGCGGTGTACCAGGCCCCGATGCGCCGGAAGTTCAAGGCCGCTTGGCGCTCGCCCCGGTGCTCCACCTCCAGGTCGAAATGCTCCAGGAGCGCGCTGCGGCGAGACCCGAGGTCCGGAGCCTGGAAGTCCCCGCCGGCCTCCCCCTCCCACGCTTGGTGCACCTGCCGGTAGAGCCAGGGGTTGCCCAGGCCGCCCCGGCCCACCATGACTCCGGCGCAGGAGCTCTCGACCCGAAGCCTCAAGGCGTCTGCGGGAGCGCGCACGTCGCCGTTGCCGATGACCGGGATGGAGACGGCGCGGCGCACCAGGTCCACAGCCCCAGCGTCGGATCTCCCGCCGTAGCCCTGCTTCTGGGTGCGGCCGTGCACGGTGATGGCGTCCAGGCCCTGAGCCTGCGCCCGCCGCGCCAATTCCACGGCCTCGACCCCGCTCTCGTCGCCGAAGCCCTTGCGGGTCTTCACCGTGAGCGGGATACTCACCGCCCGGCGGACCGCGGCGAAGATGCGCTCCGCCAAGTCCGGGTCTTTCAGGAGCGCCGCGCCCTCGCCGTTGGAGACCACTTTCTTGACGGGGCAGCCGAAGTTGAGGTCGATGAGGTCGAAGCCCATCTCCCCCAGCAGCGCCGCGGCCGCGGCGAGGCGCTCCGGGTCCTTGCCCAGGAGCTGAGCTCCCAGAGGCCGGTCCTCGGGGACGGTCTTGAGCACGTCCAGGGTCTTGCGGTTGCGGCGCAGCAAGGACTGCGCCGAGACCATCTCCGTGAAGGCGAAGGCCAGCCCCCGCCGGCGGGAGACCAGGCGGAAGGGCAGGTCCGAGCAGTCCGCCATGGGAGACTGCAGCACCGCCGACGGCAGTCTCAGAGCGCCCAGCCGCAGGGCCATCTAGGAAGCGCAGCCGTCCGGCCCGAGCCGCTCGGGCGCGGATCCCAGGAGCAAGCGCAGTTCCAGCCACAGCCGCCGCCGGAGGCAGCCCAGAAGCCCGAAACGGTGCAGCCGGCTGGCCGAGGGCCAGATGCGCTCCGGCAGCACCGCGATGCGGCCGAAAGGCCGTAGGCGCTCGCAGAAGGCGCGGCCCTCCAGGCACGCCAACGGGGGGAAACCTCCGCTGTAGCGGTAGATGTCCGCCGTGGTGCACAGGCCTTGGTTGAGGTCCGCGTGCCCGCGCCAACGCGTTTCCGCATTCACCATCCAGGAGGCCAGCCGGAAGGGGATATCCTTGCCGAACTGCACGGTAAAGACAGTGGCCGCCACCTTGTCCAATCCCGGGGAGAGCCAGAAATGCTCGAGCGCCTGCCGCCAGTTCCCGGGGAGCTGGGCGTCCCCGCGCAGGAAGAGCAGCATGCTGCCCGCGGCCTTCTGGGCGCCAAGGTGGAGCTGTTCCCCGCGGTTGGCGCGCTGGTGCACCAGGACTTGGTCGGCCCAGGCCCGGGCCTGCTCGGCGGTGCCGTCCTCGGAACCGCCGTCCACCACGATGAGCTCGAGCGGGTCCTGGCGGGAGATCTGCCGGAGGCGTTTGAGTGACGAGCCGATATGGAAGGCCTCGTTGTAAGTGGCGATGATGACGGAAAATCTCATCCGTATCCATGTTGTCCCATTTCCGGCGGGACTGTCAAGGACGGCGGGCCGGACGGCTCCCCCCTTTTTGGTAGAATCCTTCCGTGCGAGTCCTGCTTTTCGGCGGCAGCTTCGACCCGCCGCATGTCGGCCATGCCGCCCTGCTCAAAGCCGCGGCGGACCGCATCAAGCCGGACCGCATCCTCGTCATACCGGCATTCCGAGCCCCTCTCAAGAGGGCGCAGGCCGCGCCGGCGGCCGGCCGGCTGCGCCTGCTCAGGCTGGGACTGCTCCCCTTGCTCCCCTCCCGGTGGCGCCGCGTCGCCCGCATCGACACGCGAGAATTGCTCAGCCGGCGCCGCGTCTACACGGTGGAGACTTTGGCCCGGCTCAAGGCCGAGCGCCCGGACTGGGAACTCCATTTCGTGGTAGGCTCGGACTGGGCCGCGGCCTGGTCCGAATGGCGCGCCCGCAAGCGCTTGACCAAGCTCTGCCGATGGTGGACGGCGCTGCGCCCGGGAGCGCCCAGCGGACGCATCCCCCCCCATTTCACTGTCATCCGCCGGCCCATGCCGGACGTCTCCTCGACAGGCCTGCGCGCGGACCTGGCCGCGGGCCTGGACTGCTCCCGTTGGCTGCAGCCCCGAGCGGCGGACTTCATCGCCCGCCGCGGGCTCTACGGGACCGGCCTGCCCGCGGCGCTGAAGTCGGGACTGAAGCCCGGGCGGTTCGTCCACACTTTGGCCGTGCGGCGCCTGGCGGAGGCTCTGGCCCGCCGCTGGGGCGATGACCCCCGGCGCGCGTCTCTGGCCGCGCTCCTGCACGACTGCGGCCGGCTGATCAAGAAGAGACGCTGGGCGCGCTACGCCCTGGACCACGGGCTGCGCGTGCCTCTGCTGGCGCAGGTCGCCCGCCGACAGCCAGGGCTCCTGCACGCCTACGTTGGCGCGCACTTGGCCAGGCGGCGCTTCGGCTGCCGGGAACGCGCGGTCCTGCGCGCCGTGCGCAACCACACCCTCGGCTCGCTATCCATGTCGCGGCTGGAACGCATCCTCTACGTGGCCGACGCGGTCTCCGAGGACCGGACCCACCCCGAAGCCGCGCCTTTGCGCCGCCTCGCGTTCCGGGACCTGGAGGCCGCCTTCGCGGCCGGCCTCGCGGCCAAGCTGAGCCACGCCGTGGGGCGGGGAGCTTGGCTGCATCCCCTATCCGTCTCCTTATGGAACCGCCAGTGCGCCAGACCCTGATGGGACGCGCGCTGGCCGCCGCGCTCCTGGCCGGGGCGCTCGCTTTGGCCTGGCTGCAGAGCCATTCGCCCTTGGGCCGGACCATTTCCGCGGGCCAGCCGGTCCTGGGCTGGCTCAGCCTCGACGGCCCGGCCCCCGCGCTGGTCCTGACCGTCTACCAGCCCGTCCGCCGCACCTTGGACCTCGTCTACCTGCCCGGCGGACCGCGCGGCCAGGGCAGCCCGTCTCTGGAAGCCGCCGGCGCCCGCCTCGATGCCCTGGCCCCGGGCCTGGGCATCGGCGCGGGCCTGCCCGTCTGGCGCGGGACGCAGCCGGACTCGTCGGCGGAGCCGCCTCTGGACGCGGCGGACTGGATCGCCCGGCGCATCCGCGAACCGCGCACGTGGCTGAAGACGTTCTCGCCTTCGGGCTCCGCGGCCTGGCCCTGGTTCGACCGCCTCCTCCTGGCCCTCGAGCTCCAGCGCCTCGGTCCGGAGCGCCTGCGCCCGGCCTGGCTGCCGCCGGAGGACCAGGCGGGGGCCCTGCTCAGCCGTCTCGTCCGGGGAGCGGACGGCCAGCCGGCCCCGGAGCGCATCACCGTGGAGGTCCTCAATGCCTCTCCCAAGCCCGGTATCGCCAGCCGCGCTAAAAATATATTACGATTGAATGGCGCGGACGTCATGTCCGTGGGCAATGTCTCAGGGCAGGGACGGACCATCGTCTACGACCGCGCAGGGCGCTTCGAGAACGCCGCCGCAGTCGCCCGGATGCTGGGCTGCCCGTCGGCGCGGGCCTTGACCAAGGTCGATCTCAAGCGGCTGGTCGATGTCAGCGTGGTCCTGGCCGAGGATTGCCCGTTGCCGCAAGGAGGTTGAGAATGGAATTGGTGCAGATCCTCAAAGCCGCCGTCGAGACCGGGGCCAGCGACATCCACCTGGTCATCGGCAAGCCCCCCATGATGCGCCTCAACGGCGAGATCGCCGAGATCCCCGGCGGCACGCCGATCACCGCCGACGAATCCAAGCGCCTCATCTACTCCATCCTCTACGAGGAGCAGCGCGCCAAGTTCGAGGAGAACTGGGAGCTCGACTGCTCCTTCGCCATCACGAACTTCGCGCGCTTCCGCGTCAACGTGCTGGTCCAGAAGAACGGCGTCGAGGCCGTCATGCGCGTCATTTCCACCAAGATCCCGACCCCCGAACAGCTGCGCCTCTCCCCCACGGTCGTCGGCTTCTCCGACCTGCCCCGCGGCCTGGTCCTGGTCACCGGCCCCACCGGCTCGGGCAAGTCCACCACCTTGGCCGCCATCATGGAGCTGGTCAACCAGAAGCTCACCGGCCACATCCTGACCGTCGAGGACCCCATCGAGTTCGTCTACGAGTCCAAGAAGTGCATCGTCCGGCAGCGCGAGGTGGGCCAGAACACCAAGTCCTTCGCCAACGCGCTCAAGGCCGCCCTGCGCGAGGACCCCGACGTCATCCTGGTCGGAGAGATGCGCGACCTGGAGACCATCCAGCTGGCCGTCACCGCGGCCGAGACCGGGCACCTTTGCTTCGGCACCCTGCACACCCAGGACTGCCCCTCCACCGTCGACCGCATCATCGACGTGTTCCCGCCCCACCAGCAGGCCCAGATCCGGGTCCAGCTGGCCATGGTGCTCCAGGGCGTGGTCTCCCAGATCCTGCTGCCCCGCGCCGACGGCGAAGGCCGGATCGCGGCGCGCGAGGTGCTGGTCATGACCCCGGCCATCTCGAACCTCATCCGCGAGGGCAAGACCCACATGATCTACGGCGCCATCGACACGGGCGCCAAGTTCGGCATGGTCCCCATGGACAAGGCCCTGGCCAACCTGACCCGCGAGGGGCTGGTCAAGCCCGAAGAGGCGCTCCTCCGGGCCCACAACCCCGACTCCTTCCGGATGCTGGCGGGCCTGGGCGCGGCCAAGGCGCCCGCGCCGGCCATGTAGGCGGAAGCCACCATGGATCCTAAAGAGAAACTTCAACTCCTCAAATCAGTCAGGCTCCTGGACCAGATCCCGGAGAAGCAGCTCGCGGCCTTGGGAGAATTCCTCACGCCCGTCGAGATCGCCGACGGCGCGGTCATCTTCGAGGAGGGGGCCAAAGGCGACAGCCTCTATTTCGTGACCGGAGGCCGGGTGCGCATCTCCAAGCGCGTCTCCGCCGGAGACATGAAGGACCTGGCGATCCTGGGCCCCGGCGACTGTTTCGGCGAGATGGCCCTGGTCGAGGACGTTACGCGCTCGGCCCAAGCCGCGGCCGCCGGCGCCACCACGCTCTTCCGCCTGGGCCGCGAGGACATGAACCGGTGGCTCAAATCGCATCCGGAGCTGGCCGTGGATTTCTTCGCGGAGCTGGTCCAGGTCCTGTCCCGGCGCCTGCGCCGGACCTCCAGCGAACTGACCCTCATCTACGACCTTTCCCACATGCTTCTGGAGCCCTGGGAGAGCGGCAAGGCCCTGCTGGCCAAGGTCCTCGGGCACGTGGTGCCGCACCTGGAGGGGGATTGGTCCGCGGCGGCCCATCTCTACAACGCCTTCAACGACGAGATGGACTTCGTGGCCGGCTGCGGCCCCTTCGACTTCGCCCGCGTCCAAGGCCAGCTCCCGCCCGTCAAGGAGACCCGCAACATCTGGATCGAGGACCACGTCTACTACGTGTCTTTGCCCGGCGCGGTCCGGCCCCACGGCTATCTCATCTTCCGCTCCGAGGCCGACCTGAAAGACGACCAGCGCGCCGATATCGGCCGCACCTTGACCACGGTGGCGCAGCTCCTGGCCACGGCCCTGGAGAACATCGGCCATCGCGTCGAAGAGGGCCTGCGCGAGCGGCTCAAGCAGAATTCCCCCCATGGCGCTTACCTTTAGAGCCTTGGGCCGGGCCCTGGCCCGGGCCGCCGCGGACAAGAAAGCCGAGGCGGTCGTCCTCCTCGACGTGCGGCGGCAGAGCCCCGTGACCGAGTACCTGCTCATCGCGACCGTCAACTCGCCGCCGCATCTGGAAGCGGTGGAAGACGCCCTGCGCAAGGCCGGACGGGAGCTGCGCTGCCCGGCCCTGCGCCGGGCGCGGCCGGAGAGCGACCGGTGGCGGGTGCTCGATTTCGGAGGCCTCCTGGCGCACTTCATGACCGAGGAGGCCCGCCGCTTCTACAACCTGGAGAAGCTCTTCCATCAGGCCCGGCCCGTGGCCTGGGAAGAGGCTCCTCCGGCCGGCCCGCACAGGAAGGCCCATGCCTGACATCATCGATATCCTCAAGGCCACCGTGGAGATGGGAGCCTCCGACCTGCACGTGGTCGTGGGCAAGCCGCCCATGGTGCGCCGGCACGGACTCATCATCCCCATCCCGGGGACCGCGCCGCTGACGGCCGACGAGAGCAAGCGGATGATCTACGCCATCCTGCTGGAAGAGCAGCGCGCGCGATTCGAGGAGGACTGGGAGCTGGACTGCTCCATCGAGATCTCCGGCATCTCCCGCTTCCGCGTCAACGTGTTCATCCAGAAGAACGGCGTGGCCGCGGTCCTGCGCACCATCTCATCGAGCATCCCCACTCCCGCCGAGATCGGCCTCATGCCGGCCATGACCAACCTCATCGACCTGCCCCGCGGCCTGGTCCTGGTGACCGGGCCCACGGGCTCCGGCAAGACCACGACCTTGGCCTGCCTCATAGAGCTCATCAACCAGAAGCACCAGAAGCACATCCTGACCATCGAGGACCCCATCGAGTTCTCGTATCAGGACAAGAATTCCATCATCCTGCAGCGCGAGGTGGGCCGGCAGACCAAGAGCTTCGCCGAGGCCCTCAAGCATTCCCTGCGCCAGGACCCCGACGTGATCCTCATCGGCGAGATGCGCGACCTGGAGACCATCCAGCTCGCCATCACCGCGGCCGAGACCGGCCACCTGTGCTTCGCGACCCTGCACACCCAGGACGCGCCCACCACCGTGGACCGCATCATCGACGTCTTCCCGCCGCACCAGCAGCAGCAGGTGCGCGTCCAGGTCTCGACCGTGCTGCAGGCGGTCATCTCCCAGTCCTTGCTCCCGCGCAAGGACGGCAAGGGCCGGGCCTGCGCCCGGGAGTTCATGCGCATGACCCCGGCCATCGGCAGCCTCATCCGGGAGGGCAAGACCCACCAGATCTACCAGGCCATCGAGGCGGGCGCCAAGTTCGGGATGATCGCCATGGACCAGTACCTGGCCTTCCTCATCAAGCAGGACCTGGTCAACGTCGACGAGGCCTGCGCCCTGGCCCACGATTCCGGGATGGTCAAGCAGCTCGCGGGCCTGGCCGTGCCGGCTGGGCTATGATCCTCGCCGCGCTCAGGAAGTCGCTGACGAACCGGGCCCAGGACTGGGCCAAAGCCGCGGGTGTCCAGCTGCCGGCGGAACTGCCGCTGACCATCCCCCCTCCCAAGATGCAGGCCGACCTGTGCCTGCCCTGGCCTTTGGCCATGGCCAAGGCCGCGCGCAAGCCTCCGCTGGAGCTCGCCAGATCCTTGGCCGAGAGCCTGGGCGGCCTGGTCGAAGTGGAGTCCGCCGCGCCCTCGCCGCCCGGCTTCGTGAACCTCAAGCTGCGCAACTCGGCCCTCTGCGCCAACCTCAAGGCCGTCACCTTGACCCCCGGCACCTACGGCCGCGACCAGGGCGGGCCGGCCCGCAAGGTCCTCATCGAGTTCGTCTCCGCCAACCCCACCGGGCCCCTGCACCTGGCCTCGGGGCGGGGCGCGACCCTAGGCGACTGCCTGGTGCGCATCCTGCGCCGCCTGGGCCGCCAAGCCTCTTCGGAGTATTATGTCAACGACGCGGGCAACCAGGTCGAGCGGCTCGGCCTCTCGCTGCATGCCAGGCGCCATGACCAGGAGCCTCCGGAGAAGGGCTACCAAGGGCAGTACGTGACCGACCTGGCCAAGTCCTTCCCGGCCGAAGCCGACGCCTGGACGCCGCAGCGCTGGCAGCAGGAGGGCATCAAGGCTTTGCTGACGACCCACCGCGAGGACATGGACGCCTTCGGGGTGAGCTTCGACCGCTGGTTCCGCGAGTCCGAGCTCCACGTCAAAGACGAGCTCAAGGCCACCCTGGGCAAGCTCAAGGACCGGGGCATGGTCTACGAGAAGGAGGGCGCGGTCTGGCTGGGCACCGCGGACGCGGACCAGTCCGAGGACGACAAGGACCGTGTGCTCATCAAGGCCGGAGGCACGGCCACCTACTTCCTGGCCGACATCGCCTATCACGAGGACAAGTTCTCCCGGGGCTTCGACCAGTGCATCGACATCTGGGGGGCGGACCACCACGGCTACGTGCCGCGCATGAAGGCGGCCGTCGCGGCCTTGGGCCATCCGCCGGAAGCCTTCCACGTCATCATCCACCAGCTCATCCACCTCTACCGCGGGGCGGAGGCGGTGAAGATGTCCAAGCGCACGGGCGAGTTCGTGCGCCTGCGCGAGGTGGTCGAGGAGGTGGGCCAGGACGCCTGCCGGTTCTTCTTCGCCCTGCGCACGCCGGATTCGCACCTGAACTTCGACCTGGAGCTGGCCAAGAAGCAGTCGTCCGAGAACCCGGTCTATTACTGCCAGTACGTGCACGCGCGGATCTGCTCGATCTTCCGGGAGGCGGCCAAGCAGGGGCTCTTCGGGCCGAAGCTGCCTTTGCCGGGGCCCAACGCGCTGTTCCTCACCTCGCCGGAGGAGCGGGCGCTGCTGCTCAAGATCGCCTGGTTCCCCGAGGTCTTGAAGGACTGCGAGAAGCTGCTCTCCCCGCATCCGCTGGCCAACTTCGTGCTGGAGCTGGCCGGGCTCTACCACCCGTTCTACGAGAAGCGCCGGGTGGTGGACCCGGCTGAGCCCGAGGTCTCCCGGGCGAGGCTGCTTCTGTGCGCCGGGGTCCGGGACGTGATCGCCCAGGGGCTGGGGCTTCTGGGGGTCAGCGCGCCGGAGCAGATGTAGGATGCGCATGGGCTCCGGCCTGGCCGCCCTCGGACTGGCGGTCTGGCTGATCGTCTGCGCCGTCAGCCATCGGCGCGAGGCCTGGGACGCCGGACTCTACTGGACTTTGGGCATGCCGCTCATGGCGCTGGCTAGCGCCGTCGCGGGCTTCCTGGCGCCGCAGCGTCCCTGGCGCTGGGGCCTGCTGGTCATGGCCCCGCAGCCGCTGGCCCTGTTCATCCAGAACCCGTCCGGAAGCATGCTTCCCCTGGGGCTCATCGTCTTCCTCGTCCTCTCCTTGCCCTGCATCCTGGCGGCTCTTCTCGGCTCCTGGCTCCGCAGGCTCGTCTCCAGAGACAAAAGCACCGGATGACCTGGAGCCGGAAACTCGCCGCCGCTGGCCTCCTTGCCGCCGCGGTCCTGCCCGCCCTGCGGCGCCTTTCCGACCCCGACCTCCCCTGGCACATGGCCGTGGGCCGAGCCGCCGTAGCGGCGCGCGGCCTCATCAAGGCGGACACCTTCTCCTACACCCAGAACGGCCGCTTCGTCCCCTACGAATACGCATCAGACATCGCCCTCTACGCGGCCCATCGCCTCGCCGGGTTCTGGGGCCTCCATCTCTTGGCCGCCGCGGCCGTGGTCCTGCTGGCCTGGCTGATGACCAGCCGCGTAGAAAAGGGAGCCCGCGCCCTGGCTCTGGCTTTCACCAGCCTGGCTTTGGCCGCCCTCGCCCCATTGCTCATCCTGCGGCCCGCCCTGCTGGGCCTGCCCTGCTTCGCCGCAGCCCTGTATTGCATCGAGCGCTGCCGAAGGGAGGAAGACAATCGCTGGCTCTGGCTCATGGTCCCCTTGCAGATCCTCTGGGCCAATGTGCATGCCTTCGCGATCATCGGCGCGGCTTTGGCCGCAGCCGCGGTAGCCTTGGTCCCGCATCGCCGCGGCCGCGCCGAGCCGGCTTGCGCCGCGGCCTGCGCCGCCGCGGCCACCTGCCTGAGTTCGTTCGGTCCCGGCATCTTCCTCGGCCCCTGGCGCGTCGCCTCCCACAACACCTTGATCCGAGAATGGACTCCGTCATCCTGGGACCTCTTCTGGAACTTCGACCCCCTCCTCGGCCTGCTCGTCGCTCTCACCGCGACGGCCCTCATCTGGGGACGCTCGCAAGATGGCCGCAAGATGCCCGCGCTCTTCGACCTGGTCCTGGTCCTCGGCAGCTTCCTGCTCATGCTCCTGCGCTTCCGCATGGCCCCTCTCTTCATCGTCGCGGCCGCGCCCTTCGCCGCAGCGAGGCTCTGGCCCAGGCTCAAAGACCGCCGCTGGCTTCCCGCCGCCGTCCTGGCCGCCGGGCTTCTGGCCCCCGCCGCGGTCGCCCTGCGCCGGGAGGTCCCCTGGGGCATCGGCTTCGACCCGGGCCGCCTGCCCGACGGCGCCGTGCGCTTCATCGCGGAGAACAAGCCCCAGGGGCCGGTCTGGAACGAGCTCTCCCTGGGCGGCTACCTCATCTGGCGGCTGCAGCCTCAGGTCAAGGTTTTCATCGACGGCCGCACCGCCTATCTCTATCCGCCGGAGTTCCTCAAGGCATCCTGGGAATCGCTCTACCGCCCGGAAGCTTTCGCCGGGCTCGCCGCGCGCTACGCTTTCCAGTGGGCGGTGGTCAGCGCCCAAGCCGGCTCCTATACCGGCGGGCCCCTGGCTGCCAGCCCGGACTGGGCCATGGTCTATGTAGAAGACGCGGCCGCGGTCTACGTGAACATCAAGGGCCCCAACCGCAGGCTCATGGCGGCCGGCTACCGGGGCCTGCGCCACCTCACACCTTGGCCCTTGCTGCTCGCCGACGACCTGCCCCTCCCGGTCCTGGAGCACGACGCCGGCTTGGCCCTGGCCCAAGCTCCAGACTCGGCCCGAGCGCATCTTTGGGCCGCGGCCGTGGCGCTGCGGAAAGGCGACCTGGCCTCAGCCCGCGCGCAGCGCGACCGCGCCGCGGCCCTCTCGCCGCGAGAGCCCAGCTTGCCCTTGCTGGACCGGTTCCTGACCTACCCTGTTAGAAGGACATTGCCGAAGAGTTAAAGCTCGGTTGAAAGATTATAATATTGGTAAAAGCGCTTTCCCCTATTGCATAAGTCCGCTCCAGGGACTATCCTCTTAGTGATACGAAGGGGAGGGGCCTATGGATACGAATGCGTCCTGGGAAGTCTGGGCCACGCGGGGCATCAGCGCAGCATCGATCGTGATGCTCGGCTATTTCCTCCTGTTCGTCGATTTTTCCGGCCACGGCCGGGTCTGGGACAAGGTGGCCGCGCGCGTCCCGATGCTGGCGAAGATCATCCCGCCGGCAGCCGCAAGCTCAGCGACCGTCGTCGTCAAAGGCGGAGCCGGCATCGAGCAGGTCCCCATCGTCGACCGCACCCTTATCGCGTCCGCGCCGGCCGCGCCGCAGCCGGCCGCCGCCCCATCCCCGGCGACGGCCGCTGCGGCGCCTGCGGTCGCAAAGAAGGCGCCCGCGCCCGCGCCTCACCTGACGAGCTCGCTGACCGGCTTCGACGCGCATTCGGCGCCCAGCCAGACTTCCGCCGGGCTGGCAGGGTCTGCCGCCGCTGCGCAGGACGCTTCGGCTGCGGCCCCGGCGGCCTCGGCCGCGGCGCCGCAGAGCGCACCGGCCCCCGCCATCGCGGCCAAGGCCAGCTACGGAGCGACCAGCCGCAGCGAGATGATGGGCCAAGCCGCGGGCCCGGTCTACAACTTCAAGGGCGGGTCGAAGAAAAGATAGGGCCGCTTGCGGGTGTCAATCGGCCAGGCTGCGTAGAGCCTGGCCGACGGCTTTTCCGGCGCGGGCCAGGTCTCCGCGGCTGTGGGCCGTGGAGAGGAAGGCCGCCTCCCATTGGGCGGGCGGGAAATACACGCCGCAGTCGAGCAAGGCCCGGAAGAACCGGCCGTATCTGCCGGCGTCAGCGAGCTTGGCCGAGGCATAGTCCGTCACCGGATGCCCGGTGAAGAAGACCGTGAACATGGAGCCCGCGGAGTTCACGGTGACCGGGACGCCGAGGCAGAGGGCCTCCCGCCTGATATCCTCGACCAGGGCTTTGGTCCTTCGCTCCAGCGCGGAATAGGGCTTGAGCGCCTTGAGCAGGCGCAAGGCCTCCAGGCCCGCGGCCACGGCCACGGGATTGCCGGACAAAGTGCCGGCCTGGTACACCGGCCCCAGGGGCGCGACCAAGCGCATGATGTCCTTCCTGCCACCGTAGGCCGCCAGGGGCAGGCCGCCGCCCACGATCTTGCCCAAGACGGTCAGGTCCGGCCGGACTCCGCAGAGTTTCTGATAGCCGCCGTAGCAGAGGCGGAAACCGGTGATGACCTCGTCGAAGATGAGCAAAGAGCCGCTGCGGGCGGTCAGCTCACGCAAGGCCTTAAGAAAGCCCGGCGCCGGCAGCACCACGCCCATGTTCGCGGCGACCGGCTCGACGATCACGGCCGCCACCTGGCCCTTCCATTTCTTGAACGCCGCGGCCGCGGCCGGCGCGTCGTTGTACGGCAAGGTGATGGTGGTCTTGGCCCAGGCCGCGGGGACTCCGGCCGAGTCGGGGATGCCCAAGGTGGTGGCGCCCGAGCCGGCGGCCACGAGCAGGCTGTCCACGTGGCCGTGGTAGCAGCCGGCGAACTTGATGACGAGTTCGCGGCCCGTGAAGGCGCGGGCCACGCGCACCGCGCTCATGTCGGCCTCGGTGCCGGAGCTGGTCAGGCGCACGAGCTCCATGGAAGGCACGGCTTGCTTGATGGCCTCGGCGAGCTCGATCTCGCCTTGCGTGGCCGCGCCGAAGGTCGAGCCCAGCTCCAGGGCCCGCCGCGCCGCCGCGATCACCTCGCGCCGGGCGTGGCCCAGGATGAGCGGCCCCCAGGAAGCGCAGAAATCCAGATAACGCTTTTCGTCGGCGTCCTCGATCCATGCGCCGCGGCCGCGGCGCATGAAGACCGGGGTGCCGCCCACGGACTTGAAGGCCCGCACCGGCGAGTTGACTCCGCCGACCAGGACCTTCTGGGCGCGCTTGAAGAGACGCCGCGAGACTACGCCAGCCATCGCGCGGCCTCCAGGGCATGGTAGGTCAGGATGAAGTCGGCGCCGGCGCGCTTGATGGAGGTCAGGGCTTCGAGGGCGACCTTCCTCTCGTCTATCCAGCCTTGGGCCGCCGCCGCCTTGATCATGGAATACTCGCCGGAGACGCAGTAAGCCGCGACGGGCAGGCTGCAGCGCGCGCGCACCGCGGCCAGGACGTCGAGATAGGGCAAGGCGGGCTTCACCATGACCATGTCCGCGCCCTCGGCGATGTCGAGGTCCGCCTCGCGCAGGGCCTCCCGCAGGTTGGCCGGGTCCATCTGGTGGGTGGAGCGGTCCCCGAACTTGGGCGGAGACTCCGCCGCGTCTCGGAAGGGGCCGTAGAAGGCGCTGGCGTACTTGACCGCGTAGGCCAGGATAGGCGTCTGCGCGAAACCCGCGGCGTCCAAGGCTTTGCGGATGGCGGCGACCTGCCCGTCCATCATGCCGCTGGGCGCGACCACGTCGCAGCCGGCAGCCGCCTGTGAGACCGCGGCCTTGGCCGCGAGCTCCAAGGTGGTATCGTTGTCTATGGTCCCGTCCTTGCGCACCACGCCGCAGTGGCCGTGGTCCGTGTATTCGCAGAAGCACAGGTCCGCGATGACCACGAGCCCGGGGTAGCGGAGCTTGAGCGCCCGGGCCGCTTTCTGCACGATGCCGTCCTTGGCATAAGCGCCCGAGGCCTTGGCGTCCTTCTGGTCCGGGATGCCGAAGAGGATGACTCCGGGCACTCCCGCGGCCGCCAGCGGCCCGGCGGCTTTGACCAGCTCGTCCGGGGAGAACTGGAACTGGCCGGGCATGGACTTGATGGGCCGCTTGAGGCCCTTGCCGGGCCGCACGAAGAGGGGCATGACGAAATCGTCGGGACGCAGGACGGTTTCGCGCACGAGGGCGCGCAGTCCCGCGGATGCGCGCAAGCGGCGGGGTCTCTCTTGGGGGAATGCCATAGGGTCATTTTACTATAATCCCCCCTGGCCGCAAGGAGAACCCACCTTATGAAGGAAGCCATCACTTTCCGGGACGTCCTGCTCGCGCCCAAGCGCTCTTCGATCCGCTCCCGCAAGGACGTGGACACCACGGGCCGTTTTTCCCGCAAGCTGCCCTTGAAGTGCCCGATCGTCTCGGCCAACATGGACACGGTGACCGAGGCCGGGATGGCCATCGCCATGGCCCGCTGCGGGGGCCTGGGCATCATCCATCGCTTCCTCTCCATCGAGGACGAGGTGGCCGAGGTGGCCAAGGTCAAGCGGGCGGAGAACATCATCATCGAAGACCCTTACACCTTGGGGCCGGACGCGACCGTGGCCCATGCGCGGGCGGCCATGAGCCGGCACGAGGTGGGCGGGATGCTGATCGTGGACTCCCAGCGCAGGCTGTTGGGCGTGGTGGCCCAGAGGGATCTGCAGTTCCGCGAGGATTCCGACCTGCCTCTGCGCAAGGTGATGTCCAAGGACCTGATCACGGCCAAGCCGGGCATCAACGAGGAAGTGGCCAAACAGCTTCTGAGCAAGCACAAGATCGAGAAGCTGCCCTTGGTCGACGCGCACGGGGTCCTGGTGGGGCTGATCACGGCCCGGGACCTGAAGATGCGGGAGCTGCATCCCGAGGCTTCCAAGGACTCCAGGGGCCGTCTGCTGGTGGGCGCGGCCGTGGGGGTGATGGCGGACTATCTGGACCGCTGCGCCGAGCTGTTGAAGGCGGGGGCGGATGTCCTGGTGGTCGACGTCGCGCATGGGCACGCCGAGCATGTGCTGGGCGCGGTCAAGGCGATCAAGAAGCGCTTTCCCAAGATGGAGCTGGTGGCGGGCAATGTGGCGACCTACGAGGGCGCGCGGGACCTGGCACGGGCCGGGGCTGATGGGATCAAGGTGGGAGTGGGGCCGGGCTCTATCTGCATCACGCGCATCGTGTCGGGCTCGGGCGTGCCTCAGTTGACGGCTATCATGGACTGCGCGCGGGTGACCAAGGAGTTCGGGGTTCCGGTGATCGCGGACGGGGGCATCCGGGACTCGGGCGATATCACAAAGGCTTTGGCGGGCGGGGCTTCGACCGTGATGCTGGGGAGCCTTTTGGCCGGCACCGATGAGAGCCCGGGCTGGACCGTGGTGCGCGACGGGGCGCGCTACAAGATGTACCGGGGCATGGCTTCTCTGACCGCGACCATGTCCCGCAAGAAGCGGGAGCATCACTGCGAGGCGGACTTGGACCCGATCGAGGTGGCCGAGGTGGTCCCGGAGGGTGTGGAATCGGCGGCTCCCTACCGGGGTCCGGTCAGCGAGGTGGTGCACCAGTTGGCCGGCGGCCTGCGCTCGGGGATGAGCTATTCCGGGGCGCACGACCTCAAGGAATTCTGGAAGAAGGCGGAATTCATCCGGATCTCCCAGGCTTCTTGGGCTGAGTCGCGGCCGCACGCTTTGGACCGCTAGCAAAGGTCAAGAGACTTACAGCAATCCCAAATGAGGAACATGGCGATCCTATTGCCCACATTGATCTTGATCTCTTTATTCATTGTCGGCTGCAACATGACTTTTTCGAATCACAAGGACTATGAGCTCAAGCTAAAAGACTTAGACTGGAATACAAAGATCGAAGGCCAAGTCGGCGAAGTCTATCTAAAAGGGTCGAACCTCATTTACGGCAGGAATCACGACTCGACATTCATTGAAATATCCTCTGCCAACGGCGCTCTTTTAAGCACTCTACACCCCTATACGATCGAAAAAGAAAGAGAGTGCCTGATCCTCGATAGCGCAAGAGAATATAGGGACGGGTACTCATTATTCAATGTTCCTGTCGACAAACAGAAGTATTCGAAAATCACTCTAAAAGTCTTCGACAGGCAATATCGTGGCGACACGGAAACCTCTTACCTGATCGTCAACCCCCTGACGAATCAGGAATTCACGATCCTGTTCAATCGCAAACAATTTACTTTTATCTCGGATATCACCCATTTCAAGGATGGGAAATTCATAGTGACATATAACGGAGAAGCGGCAACCGACCAGCATAGATATCTCAATCATGTCGGCCTTTTTGACTTGGATAAGATAATGAGCACCGGGCCAAACGGCCCCTCCCCGGTCCCAGCCAACAGCCCGCATCCCTAGGACGATTGCCAGGCCTTTTTTAGGCCCAAAGCCTCTCAGAAGAACGCCCCCCGCGCGATACAATAGTCCCATGCGACTCCTTCTTTCCGCCCTCGTCCTCGCCTTCGCCGTCTCCCCCCTCCGCGCCCAGGTCCCCGAGCTCTCCCAGATCAGCGCCGTCCAGGGCTTCATGGAGTTCGCCCCCGCCGCTATCCCCTCCTCGCCGGAAGCCGCATACGCCGGCCAAGCCTACACCCTCGCGGCCGCCACCCCGGCCCAAGCCCCGCAACTGCCCAGCGCGTTCTCGATCAAGGAGCGCATCATCTCCTTCACCGACACCTTCGACGTCGTCTCAGACGGCAAGAAGCTCGGCGTCATCACCCAGAAGATACTCAGCCTCAGCCGCTCCTTCAAGTACAAGGACGCCGACGGCAACCTCGTGGCGGAAGCCCGCTCGCGCATCTTCTCCTGGGGCGCCCACGTCGACGTCACCGACAACCTCGGCAACCCCATCGGCGGCTTCAAAGAGCAAGTCTTCAAGTCCTTCTTCAAGGTCTACACCGCCTACTCCATCCTGGACGCCCAGGGCAAAGAGGTCGCCCTCTCCGAGAAGGTGGACTGGCTCGGCACCAAGGTCGAGATCACCGACCCCCAAGGCCGCCGCGTCGCCACCTTGGAGCGCCCCTGGATCAACTTCTTCTCCGACCACTGGGACGTCAAGGTCTACCAGCCCAACGCCGTGGACAGCCGCGTCATGATCATGATCGCGGCCTACAAGACCTCGGTGGACAACGCCCGCCGCCGCGAAGCCCGCGACAAAGAGAGCGACAGCAAGAAGAAGGACTAAGGGCCCTCGGCGCGCCCGTCCATGAGTACCGGCCAGCTCAGGCTTGCGACCAGCCTGCTCTTATTGGCCCTGCCCCTGGCGGCGCAGGTCGCAGAGGCCCCAGACCCCTCGCTCACCGCGGATCTCGCCCAGCGCGACCGCCTGCCCCAATCCGACGTCCCCAGGTTCAGATGGAGCAGGATGCGCGGCTGGGGACCCGCCGCGGCCCAGTATCCCCCCGTGCCCGTGCCCCTCGGCAAAGACCCGGCGCAGTGGCGGCGCCAGCGCGTCATCGCCGTGGCTAAGCGCTACATCGGGCTCAGCTACCGCCATCACCACATACCCGGCTGGCACCCATCGCCCAAGTTCAACGCCAAGACCGGCCCAGGGCTGGATTGCTCCAACTTCACCTCATGGGTCTACAACTACGGACTCGGCATCAAGTTCGATAGCGAGATCTCCAAGCAGTCCGAAGGGCCCCTCTCCCCCGGCCGCGTCCTCGGCCCAGACGAGCCCCTGGCCCCCGGCGACCTGCTTTACATCCTGAAGATGAACCGCCAGCGCGTCTCGCACGTCGTAATCTACATAGACCCCGAGCATATCATAGACAGCCACGCAGAGAGCGTCGGCGTGCGCCGCTTCGCCGGCTGGTACAAGACCCACCTCTCGCACGCTCGGCGCGTCATCGAGTAGCCCAAGACCTCCCATCACGACCTCACCCACTTTTCCAACGGGCCAATAGAGCCCCGGGACGGTGAGTGCTCCGACGCAGAGAAGCAAGGTGAAGCCTCCGGCGACGCGATAATAGGGGGGCCAGGAATTCTTTTTTGAGGTTTGGCGGCGCAGCCGCCAAACCCGCGCTGACCGAAGGTCAGCGCCCGACGACTGTGTCCGGACGCAGTCGTCCGAAAACAATCTCTTCCGCGCCGCGTGCCGTGCGTAAGGAGAACGCCGTCGCACGGTACCTGCCCACTTTCTATACGGGCAGGTGCGCGGGATTCCGACGGGCTTTGCCCGTCGGAATGGCAGGACGGCAGGGGGCTGCTATCCGCAGCTTAGGAAAAGTGGGTGAAGTCGAGCTCCCATCCCTTGCCGTCCGGACTTCTTCCTGTTATCATTAGGCTATGCGAACACCCCTCATCCCGACCCTCTGCGTCCTGATCTGCGCCGGCCTCCTGGCCGCGGCGACCAGCAAGGATCCGAAGGATCCGGCGGCCAAGCCCAAGCCCTCCAAAGAGTTGATGGCCAAGGTCTGCACGGACGGGGTCTATGTCCGCCCCGCGGCCAAGAAAGAGGCCAAAACCGAGAAGCCCGGCGGCGCCGAAAAGGGCAAGCCAGCCGCAGCCGCGGCGGCGCCGCAGCTGCCGCGCGGCGAAGGCGGAGAGTTCCAGCCCACCGGGGAGGGGGATGTCTCGAAGTTCGTCCCCAACCCCAACGGCGACTGCTCGACCTTCGACAAGCTCTTCGAGCCGGGCTCCCACGGCGCCCCGGCCGATTCCCTGGAGATCGCCCCGGCCACTGAGGACGGCAAGGTGCCCCCCCCGGAGCGCTTCATGAGCCTGTCCGGCCTGAGCCTCCTGGCCAAGGGCGACGCGCAGCTCCTGTCGCGCTTCTTCGACGGCAACATCAGCGCCGCGGACCAGAGCCAGGCCGGGAGCCTCCAGCTCGACGGGGAAGCCCCGGAGACGGACGACGGGGCCGTGGCTGGCGATGCCCAGCCCAAGCCCCTGCCCGAGGGCATGGTCTCACCCAAAGCCCTCAAGCTCGACAGCTCCCACGTTCCGGCGCCGAACGCGGCGAAGGCGGCCGTCCCCGCCTACGAGCCGCTCCCGTCCCGCTACGACCCGGCCGCGCCCGCGCTCCCCGCCCCCGAGGAGCCGGGCTTCTTCCGGAGCTTCGGCAACAACGTCAAAGCCGTGGCCAGGGACGCCTGGAACGGCGGCGGCCTGATCTCCAGCGAGGGCATCCTGCCGCGCAGCGACCGGACCGACCCGCTGACCTCCCCTCCCGTCAACCCGAATCCGGACCGCTCGATCAGCGTGCCCTTGCCCGGCTCCCGGGAGACGCCGGCCCCGGCCCCGGGCATCAAGGCCGTGTGCGAGCCGGGCTGCTACGGCACGCAGACCATGATCGACCTCTTGAAGAGCATGGGCGCGCAGTACTCGGACTACTACGGCCAGGAGCAGCGCCTATCGATCGGCGGCATATCGCGCAAGGGCGGAGGACCCTTCCCGCCCCACGTCTCGCACCAGAAGGGCATCGACGCGGACATCATCTTCGTCAAGCACAACGGCTTCGACCCGCTGGCCAACGCGATGATCGTGGCCTCCGTCCTGCGCGTGATGCCGGGCTTCCGCCACATCAACGGGCGGGAGTACTTCCTGGTCGATCAGAGCAAGCACGCCGCGGTCGGGCAGGGTCTCGACGCGCTGCAGAGGCAGGGAGTGCTGACCGCCGAGCAGGCCGCCCGCGGTAAATCCGTCCTGGTGCATTGGCCCAACCATAACGACCACTTCCACATCCGCATCCTGCCGCCCTGACCGCCGCTAAGACAGCGGCCCGGATTCTACCGGGTCAGGGCTGCAACAGATTGTGGACTTCCCTCGGACAGACGCAGCGGCTTGCCGGGCAGGACGTAGGCGCCGCGTTGAGGCGGAATCCCGGATCTCGTATGTCTCCCAGCGGGATCGAGCCGGGCATGTCCTTGATGGATATGCAGGGATAGACCCGTCCATCCGGGTAGGCCCGGAAATAGCGCATCCCGGAAACGCAGGCCTTGCCCAAGGGAGAACGGACTTCCGTCAGATAATCAAAGAAGGGAATATCGGTCGCGCGCGTCGATTGCTGCAGCAGCGCTTTCTGCGCGGGTTCATAGTCTTTTGGGTAGCGGCGGCCGCCACAGACTCCTTGGAAGGGAATCAGGCTCCAAGTGATGGCGTGCTTTTGGAACGTGTCGCGGAATATCGGCAGGCGGTCGAGGAGGGGCGGGTAGGCGACCACGACCGCGTGAAAACGGAAACCGCGGGACTTCATGGCCGCGGCCTTGGCGACGAATTCGTCGAGCCGTGCGGCGTAAGGATGGAGACTCCCAAAGAAGCATACCCTCTGGACCGGGAGCCCTTGCGGCAGATCGTCCGGATTCCAGGAGCAGTTGGTCACGATCCGGACTGTGTGCCAACGGCAGATCTCCGTGATCAGCTTTGGGAAATCGGGGTAGAGGAAGGGCTCGCCTCCGGACACTTCGATGAAGAAAGACCCGTGATTCTCGAATATCCGCCGCCAGAAAGAGATCCAGTCGTCCGGGGTGCGGGCTGGGCGGCTGCCGCTGGAGCGTGCCGGCTCAGCCAGCCAGGACGGAAGGAAAGGACAATAAGGGCAGCGATAGTTGCATTCATGGAGGATCTCCCAGGAGCACGCCGGGGTCTGCCCATAGGATCGCCGCTCCATGAGTCGTATTCTAGGACATGGCCACGGACTCTGTAAAACGCCGATCAGCGCCGCTAAGGGACGACAGAAAATCCGACGCCAGCCCGGCTTGGGCCGCAGGGTCCGCAAGGGGCCGCCGCTGCGACCTCACGCTCAGCGGCCTTTGAGCGCCTCGGCCGCATAGCGGCCCACCAACGGATCCTCGTCAGCCAGCGTCTTTTCGATGAGCGCCAAGGAGCCTGGATCCCGGCGGCCCACGAGCGCCCAAGCCGCATTGTGGCGCACCAGCTCATCCGCCTGGCCAGCCAGCGCCTTTGCGATAAGCTCTAGAGAGCCCGCGTCCCGGCGGCCTTCGAGCGCAACGGCCGCATTGCGGCGGACATCCACATCCTGATGAGCCAGCGCCTTTTCGATGAGCGCTAGAGAGCCCGCGTCCTGGCGGTCCTTGAGCGCCGAGGCCGCATAGCGGCGCACATCTTCATTCTGGTGATCCAGCGCCTTTTCGATCAGCGCCAGGGAGCCTGTGTCCTGGCGGCCTATGAGCGCATCGGCCGCATAGCGACGCACTTGCGCATCCTGGTCAGCCAGCGCCTTTTCGATAAGCGCTGGAGAGCCTGTGTCCTGGCGGCCCTCGAGCGCAATGGCCGCATAGCGGCGCACATCCACGTCCTGGTCTGCCAGCGCATCCTGGATGAGCGCTAAGGAGCCTGCATCCTGGCGGCCCTGGAGCGCGGCAGATCTTTTTCGGCGCACTTGCGCATCCTGGTCGGCGCCATGCTGCCAGATCCAGGGTCTTCGGAACCGGCCCAGGCTGCCCAGATAAGGGGCGGTCTCAAAGCCGAACAGCAGGGCCAGCACTGGTTTGGCCGCAAGCAAGACGATTTTTTTGAAGCGAGAGCCTTTTTCTTCTGAAAAAACCAGCCTGTCGCGGTACGGCGCCCCTGATGGCTTCTCCGTTGCATTCCAGTAGACCGAGTCGGCGACGCCGCTCCTGAGGGCTTCGACATAGGGCTTGATCACATCCATGATCAAGGGATGCACGATTTCCCCTATCATGACCAGGGCCGCGCCTGCCGGCATGGCCCGGTTGGATACGCGGCTGACCGCATCGTTGAAACGACGGACCAAAAAGCGGGGCATGGCGTCGGCGATCGCGCTAAAGGCGTAAAACCGCCGGACGACGCCAGTCACCAGCGGGAGCAGGACCGACCTCCTGATTTCGATGGGCCGCTCGCCTGAGATGCCGGCGGCGTGGCGCTGCAAGACCTCGGCCAGGATCTCGGAGATCGGTCCGGCGCCCAGCTTGTTGCGATACCCGGCCCGCATGACCAGCATGCTCAATTCGAAGATATTCTGGCCGACGATCTTTTGCACCTGCTTGTTGTCCGATGACCGCGTATCAAAAGTCTTCAAATGCTCAAAATCCGCCAGGCCCGAGAGCCGGATATTGGCATAGCTCAAGCCTCCGACCCAGTTATGGATGCTGGTGGGCCCGAATCTTGAGAGCTCGAATACCGAGTGGTCGACGGCCGGTCTCCAGTAATCCCACTGCCAGTCCACCTCGGAGTGCGAAAGCGGCGCCAAGGTCTCATGATACCACCCGTTCTCATGGAGCCGCAGCATCCCGTCAACGGCCTTCAGGGCCGAGGACCTGACGGCTTGCGTCTTTTGCTTCCGGCCCCAGTCCTTGGGGAGCAGGTCGCCCAGGTAGGAGAAGAACTCTCCAGCCAGCTTCCCCGGCAAAAGGTACGCCATGAACGCCGTGCCATATTCAGCTTGCGGCGACTGGTCGCTGATCGGGCGGACATAGCCGTCGCGGCTCGGCAAGGCCGCCGGGGCGTCAACGCCGAAACGGCCAGCCCGTTCCAGGCCGGCGCCTTCGCCCTCCACGCTCTTGTTCAGCTTTGCGAACTTCAAGGCCACCGCGCTGCCGTCAGGACCCACGGGCACGACCGCCGTGCGGCCGTGCCAGGCCGCGTCGGCCGCGCGGGGCAGGGCGGAAAGGATCTTCTGGGCGAGGGCGTCGCTGCGAGCGATCAGGGCTGAGTCAACCTCGGCGGCATCCCGGTCCAGCGCGCGTTCGATGTCGCCCTGGTTCTCGAGCTCCATGAGCTTCACCGCGGCCAGCATGTCCTCGAACCGGTATTTGAGGGAGTTCAACTCCATGATGGACTGGGCCGGGTCCTCCGCGGGCCGCATCTTCACCGCCGCTTCCTCGGCCAGCCTCTCCGCATAGCCCTTGACCGCGGATTCGATGCGTTCAACCCGGGCCGCGGCAGGCATGGCGCCGAGTTCGCGCGGCTCAAGCCGCGTTTGCGCCAGGACGCGCCTGAGAGCGCCCAGGTCTTCTGCCGGCTTGAGCGAGCCCTGCAGTTTCGGAAAGATAGCGGCGAAATCTGCGCGGGCTTGGAACTCGGCCCCGGCGGCAGGGGTGACAGCCTGCCAGCCCGCGGCCGGGCCTCCGGCCTGGGCTGGCCGGCTGACCTGGACTGCGGCATGAAGCCTCGGGCCGAGGCCGATGCTGGCTGCCAAAGGCAAAAGCCAGGCTAGGAGGAACAGCTGCCGGGCCTTGGTGACGCGATCCCTGGTCGACATAGACAGCCATAGGATGCGTCATGTTCCGCCGGATGTCAGGGGCCTTTTGGGGTTGCGGAGATGTCCGGAAGTCCCAGGTCTGATTAGGCCCGGACTGAGCGTCGCTAAGGGACGACAGAAAATCCGACGCTTGCGGAGCGCGAGAGACGGCCGTTTCGCCGCAGCGCCACGCTGAGCCGGTGCTTCCCCTCCCGCAGACGCCACCAGACTGAAGCGCCGCGCTCCGGCAGCTCCCGGCCGTCCACGGTCCAGACCGATGAGTCATCGGCCCCTGAAGCGCGCAGGCGGATGGCCTGGGAAGCGGGCGCGGCCGTCGGGTCGAGCCTGAAGACGTCTCCCGGCTTGGGGAAATCCACCGCCAGCCGGGCTTGGGCCGCGGCTGCCCCAGGCTGGGGCGGCCGATGCCGCTTGCAGACCTTATGCGGCAGGTTGCGCACGGAGAAGACCTCGCGCATCCGCGACGGACACCAAAGGCCGGGCAGGTCGCCCGAGTCCGGGCAGACCTCGGCTTCGCGTATGCCGGCCGGCTTGGGGAAAGGTCGTGCGCCGAAGCGCCGCTCCATCTCCTCGGCCGCGTCGTGCAGGATGGGTCCGGCGCCGGAGATGCCGGAGACGCGCCGCATGGGCTTGCCGTCGAAGTTCCCCACCCAGACCCCCACGGTCCAGCCGGGGGTGTAGCCCAAAGCCCAGTTGTCGCGATAATCCTTGGTGGTCCCGGTCTTGGCCGCGAAGGGGAAGGGCACGTGGAAGGGCGAATTGAGGCCGAAGGCCGAAGCCCGGGCCGAGTTGTCCGAGAGGATGTCCGTGACGATGTAGCAGGATTCCCGATCGAGCGCCCGATGAGCAGGCATCGCTTTGGGCTCTCCCCGCAGCACGGTCCAGGGCAGCCAGACCCCGCCGCGGGCCAGCGCGGCGTAGGCGTCGGTCAGCTCCAGCAAGGTGACCTCTCCGTTGCCCAGCACCAGTCCCAGGCCGTAATGGTCGGCGCTCTCCCGCAAGGACTCCAGGCCGAAGCGCCGCAAACCCTCCAAGAGCCGCACCACCCCCAGCGCCGCGGCCACTCGCGCGGCCGGGATGTTGTAGGAGCAGGCCAAGGCTTCGCGCGCCCGCACCGGGCCGTGGAATGTCTCGTCATAGTTCTTGGGCGTGAAGCCTCCCGCGAAGTAGGCGGGCGTATCCTGCAGGATGTCAGAGGCCTTCAAGCCCCGGGCCAAGGCCAGGCCGTAGGCGAAAGGCTTCAAGGCCGAGCCGGGTTGGCGCAGCGCCGTGACGCCGTCCACCGCGCCCTGGTGCTCGGCGTCGAAGTAATCGGCCGAGCCGACCCAAGCCAGGACCTCGCCCGAGGCGTTGTCCAGGGCCACCAGCGCGCCGTTGGAGACCCGGTACCGGGCCAGGCGCTCCAAATGCTCGGCCAGGATCTTCTCCAGACGCTCCTGCAGTTCGGCGTCCAGAGTTGTGCGCAGCACTCTGGAGTCGCTGCGTCCGCGCACGAACTCGGTGAAGTGCGCGGCCCGCAGCCGCCGGTCCTCGGCTTGGACTTGGATCCTCTCGGCCGAGGCCAAAGCGAGCGCGCCGGAGTCGAGCCAGCCCCAATCCCTCATGCGGCCCAGGACCCGCTTCTGCCGGGTCAAGGCTTGGTCCAGGTGCCTGCGCGGATCGTAGCGCCTGGGAGACTTCGGGATGCCGGCCAGCAGCGCGGCCTGTCCCAAGGAGAGGTCCTTGGCCGGCACGCCGAAATAGGACCAAGCCGCGGCTTCGACCCCCCTCAATCGGCCGCCGTATGAGACGTTGTTGAGATAGCCTTCCAAGATGGTCTTCTTGTCCAGCCGCCGTTCCATGGCGAAGGCCTGGAAGGCCTCGGCCAGCTTGCCGCCGAAGTTCCGGGGCCGGGGATTCAAGGCGCGCACGAGCTGCTCGCTGATGGTGGAGCCTCCGGAAACCGTGCGCCCGGCCTTTGCGTTCTGCCACAAGGCGCGCGCCAGGGCTTCGAAGTCCACGCCGAGATGGGTGAAGAACCTGCGGTCCTCCGCGGCCAAGGTGGCCAGGACCAGCCAGGGCGACACGGCTTCCAGGGGCACGGGCTTGTTGACGGTGTCTCCGAGCGAGAGGACGGTGCGCAAGCTGCGGCCGTAGCGGTCCGTGATCTCCACCGACGGCCCGGCGGCGGCCGCCGCGGACACCGCGAAGAACAGGACGGCGCCGGCGATCCTCTTCAATCGGTTTTGGGCTCCGGTCCGTAGAAGGATCCGTAGAGGCCCTGCGCCCGGCCGAAGGCCTTGCCGCCCTTCATGGGTGAGAGGATCATGGGCTCCCGGCCCGCCACACGTATGGCATAGGGCTGCTTCAGGGCGCGGGTGAGGTGATAGAAAGTGAAGAGCTCGGCCGCGTCCTCGGCCCAGGAGCGGCTGCCGTACAACGAAGGGAACGGCGAGTTCATGAGGCCCTTATAGACCTTGGCCGCGTCAGCCGCGGGGATGGCCGGGCCGCCGCCGAGGCCGTAGAAGCGGAGCTTGTCGCGGCCAGGATAGTCGGAGCCCGGCCGCGGCTCATTCTTGCTCTGCCAGACGTCCCAGGAGACGCCGAGCCCCTGGCCGCCGCGCGTCGCGTAGACGACCATGTCCTCGACGTATGGAGTGACGCCGCGCACGTAGTCGTAGACGTGCAGGCCTTCATGGAGGATGGTGTAGAGCACGCCCTGGTACCGGGTGCCGCAGTCCACCGTGACGCCGGCATCGCCCTTGAAGACCGAGGCCTCGCGGGCGGCCAAAGTCTCGGAGATGGTCTTGCGGAAGGCGGCGGGGTTGAGCACGAGCCAGGCATAGACTTGGCCGGACTCGTCCAGGAGCCAGTCGCTCATGCCGTTGCCGGTGAAGTTCTTGACGAAGTAGACGCCCACGAGGCGCTCTCTCCTGGGGCGTGGGGGTGTAGGCCTGATAGTCGGCCCTTTTGTCCATGCTCCTCATGAACACCACCAAAAAGTCCGGGCAGGGGCCGATGCGGCTCTCCAGGGGGCTCTTGGGATCGAAGGGGTAGGACTTGAGCTTCATGTGCGGCTGGGAGAGGAACTGCTTGATGTCCTCCGGGGATGGGCCGCTGGGGGCGCAGGCCGCCAAAGTCAGCAGCGCGAAGAGCATGAGCGGGATGCGGGCGGTTCCGGCGTTCATGGCCGCGGCCTCCGGAGCGTCAGGGCGATGCCGTAGTGATAGGGCTTGAGGTCGTGCTGGACGGGCTCGCTGAACCCAGCGGCTTTGGCCCAGCGGATGCAGTCTTGGGGCTTGGGCCGGATGTCCAAAGACGGTCCTCTTGGGGTCGTAGGGTCGTGGTTCCAATGGATGATGCCAAGCCTGCCGCCGTCATTGAGTATCCGCGCCGCTTCGCGCAGCAGGAGGTCGGGGTGCTCCAGGTGGAGGATGTTGAAGAGCATGACGTAGTCCACGCTGGCATCCGGCAAGCCTGAGCCTTGATCCATGAAGTCGCGCGGCGCGGCTTTGACGTTGCGCAGGCCGTGCTGGACGGCTTGTTCGTCCGTGAGCCTGACCATCTTGGGCTCGATGTCGAAGGCGTGGATGTCGCCCCGGATGATGCGGGCCGCGGGTATGGTGAAGGTCCCGTAGCCGCAGCCGAATTCCGCGACGTCCATGAGGCTTTCATCGAGCCCGAGGGTGGCGAGGATATCCTCGGGAGCGAAGAAAGTCTCCCACAGCTCCCGCTCCGGCATGCCGCTCTCCCTGATCTTCATTGTCTATGCGGTCGGGATGGCGACCAAATATGTTAATTCTATTGATGGTATATAGTCTTTTTTTTCATTACCGCCAGCGCTGGAGGTAACTGGCGAGAAAGTGCTGATAGAAAAACCGTTTTTATTCCGCGAAGTCGCCATCATCATTTTTTCTCCGCAGGGCCGAAGGTCAATTGGTAGGCCAGGTAGCTTTGCGTGAGCACCGGGCCGTGGAGGTCGCGGCCGAGAGCGGCCATGACATGGTGATTATCCGTGATGTTGACGACCAAGCCGAGGTTGCAAGAGACCCGGGCGGAGCCGTCATCGGTCTGGGGGCTCTTGTAGAAGAGCTCGGCGCCGGGAGACCAGCGCTCGTCGATATTATACTGCGCCTGCCAGCCGGCCTGCAGGAAGCCGCGGTTGCCGGCGCCCGGGTTGAACCAATAGCCGCCGCCGCCGTAGCTCTGCCACTTGCCCATGGTCTTCTGGAGCCATATGGGCAGGAAGACCGGAGTGTTGACGGTGCCGAGGCCTTTGGCGCGGTCGCCGGTCGGGGCTTCGACCAAGGGGAAGATGCCCACCTGCGGCCGTGAAGCGGTCTCCTGTATGAGGCGGTATTTGGCCCCCAGCTCCGTGGTGCCGTTGCCGTATTGCAAGGGGCCGCCGGCCGGCCTTATGAAGGAAAGAGGCGCGATGATATGGAGCTGCAGGTCGGGAGCGGCGCCGTAGTTGACCTCGACATGGGGAAGGGTCCCGGACCATTGCGTGTCGTCATGGGAGAGTTGGGAGGCCAGGTAGACCTCCCAGTGCCTGTAGGCCACAGGCTCGGGGTCATCCGTGATGTAGGGCGGACCGGCCTGGAGAGCCTCGGGGGCCAGCAGACAGAGGGTCAGGGCCAAGACTTTGCTGAGGTTCCGGCGCTGCGCGCCGGAACCCGCCCCGACACCCTGCGGGTGTCGGGGCCATACTGTGGCCGGACACACTCCCACAGGCTTAGTGTCAAATGTCAAGACCTGACCCCCACCTTGAAGGCCTCCTCCCAAAATGGTCTCATGATGATATGGCCCCCGAAGAAGGCGCCCTGACCTCGGCCGCGGACAAGAGCATCCTTATCGTCGACGACGAACCCGACATCATCGCCGTCCTTGAGACCTTGCTCAAGAAGGAAGGCTTCCAGCTCGAGACCGCCTCGGATGGACAAGATGCCCTGCAGAAAGTCCTGAAGCACCATCCCGACCTCATCCTCCTCGACCTCAAGCTCCCCAAGATCCAAGGCATCGAGCTCCTGCGCGTCCTCCAGGCCAACGACGCCGGCGATGTCCCTATCTTCATCATCACCGGCAAGATGTCCAACCGAGAGACCGAGCAGATCGTCAAGCAGGAGCCCAACGTGAAGGGCTTCTACTCCAAGCCCGTCAACACCGCGCTCCTGGCCATGAACATCCACTCCCTCCTCCGCACCAAGCCGGCCACGCGCGGCAAGTCCTTGGGCTGGTAGCCCCTACTTCTCGATACTCACCGACCGCGAAGCCGTCCGCCCGAACACCTCCGGCTCGTACATCTGCTCCACATAAGCCGCCGGCCAGTGGAAGACCCCGGGCGTCGTGGCCTGCACCAGATACGAATACTTATGCTCCCCCGCGGTCAGGAGATCCGCGAAGATCTGGATGCGGTCGTCATAGTTCTCCGCCCGCTCGAAGCCGCCCCAATACTCGCCCCGGGCTCCCTGCTCGGCCAGAGCCCGCGCGTCCTCATGGCTCTCCACCCCGAAGCTCGGGTCAACGATCTCGAAGCCCGCGGGCAGAGGGTCCTCCACCGCCGCGAAGGTCCGGTCCTGCTTGGTCCTGACCGTGAGCGTCACCACGGCCCGGCCCCCGGCCTTGAGCGTCTTGCCGTAGAGCGGCGTCACCGACCTCTCGATCTCGAAGCCCTCGGAAGCCGCCGCGTCGAAGCTCGCCGGCGCGTAGGTCTCGGCCACCGTATAGTAGAGCCGCCCCGTCCCCGTCTTGGAGAAGCTCAGCCGCGCCTTGTCCGCGGAGCCGAACACCGCGTCCGGCTTGAAGTCCCGGCTGCGCGCCAGCAGCGTGCGGCCTTGAAACTTCTCGTTCCACAAAGACTGCCCGCCCCCCAGAGACAGCTCGGCGGTGAAGTCAGGCTCGACCTTCTCGTGGGCGCGGTAGAAATCCTGTAGCGCCCGTAGGCTGGCCGCGTTCTCCTGCGTGGTGCGCCAGCGGCCCTGCGCCTTGCGCTCGCCGACCAGCCAGTACACCGCCTTCTCGTCGCCCGGGAACCCGCCCTGGGCTTCCAGAAGGGCCTGCAGGCTCACGGCCGTGGCCTTGACCGTGGAGCCGTGCACCCAAGGCATGCGCGTCTCCTCAGGCTCCTCGAAATGCAAGGACCGCGGCGCCAGGCGGGCCTGGTTGAGCAGGTCCGCGGCCAAGACTTGGCCGGCCTTCTGGTCCATGGAGACCAGAGGCGCGGCCTTGATTAGGTAGGCCTTGGCCAAGAACGGGATCTGGTCCCTTTTTTGGAACAGCTGCTGGAAATACCCCGGCATGATCTCATGGTGCAAGGCCAGAGCGTAGATCCCGTAGGCCCGGGACGCGTATTCTTCGCTCTCGTTGTACGGATAGGCCCAGTCGCTCTTGCCGGTCAAGGTCGTCTTGAGCCAAGTCACGGCCTTGGCCAGGACCTCGGCGGGCAGACGGTAGCCTTCCTTCCCCGCCAAAGCCGCGACCTCCAAGGCGTAGGCCGTGATATAAGGATCGGCGCGCTGCGGGCTCGGCCAATAGGCGAACCCGCCCGAAGGCGCCTGGAAGTCTGAGAAATGGTCCAGTTCGCCCTGCACCTTGGCCTTGAGGCTGCCCACCGAGCCCAGCCCGAAGGCCGCGGTCAGGTCCGCGCCCGCGATGACCGGCAGCATGCGCGAAAGCCTCTGCTCCAGACAGCCGTACGGGTACTCCAGAAGGAAGCGCGCCCCGGCCTGCAGCCCCGCCAGGGCCGTGGGCGAGAGCGTGGCCCTCACTCCTCCCACGCCGGGCTGGCTGCCCGCGGGCTTGACGAGCTCCTCGGCCGCAGACCCCTCATCCACCACTCCGGACGTCGCCACGGTCTCCAGCCGCTCCGGCGCGCGCACCGGCACGGTCCACTCCAATCCGTCGCTCTCCGCCCCGGCCGCGGCCTTGAAGCGGAACTTGGCCTCCCCGGGCTTGAGGGCCCGGCACTTCCATAGCGTCTCCACGGCCTGGCCGGCGGCCACGATGAGCTCGCGTCTGGGCGCGCCCTCCGCGGCCACGGAATCTCCCGTCAAAGTCATCTCCACCGTCACCGTGGCCGCGGCCGTGGTGTAGTTGTGCACCACCGCGCCCGCGTCAAAGGCGTCGCCGGCCCGGGCCCCTCGCGGCAGGCTCGGCCGGATGAGCAGGGGCTTCTTGACCGTGAAGCGCGAGTCTGCCGAACCGAAGCGCCGGCCCGCCTGGGCCACGGCCATGACGCGGAAACGCGAGAGATTGTCGGGGAGGGTGAAGCTCACCTGGGCCCGGCCGTCCGGGCCCGCGACCACCGACGGGTTCCAGTACGCCGTCGGCACGAAGCGCGAGCGCAGGTCGATGCCCTCCAGGCCCGCGCCCTTGCCCCCGCCGCCGCCCCGGCTCTCGCCCTTCTCGCCGAAGCTCCTTTGCCCGATGACGTAGAGCCGCGAGTCCGCCGTGCCCACCAGGAGCGGCCGGTTCCCATAAAAATCCGAGAACACGTCCGGGGTCTGATAGCCGGTCAAGGCCAGCACGCCCTCGTCCACGGCGAAGACCGTGAGCTCCGCTCCGGCCGCGGCCCGGCCCGTCTCGTCCGACGCGCGCAAGGAAACGGTCACCGTGCCGCGCGGCCGATACTCTTGGCGGTCGCTCGCGGCCGACACCTTGAGCCGCCGCCCGCCCGGGTCCACGGAGAGGTCCACGTAGCCGAACTTCACCTGCGGCTTGGCCAGGTCGGAGCCGTCCTCCGCGTATTCGGCCGCGCTGGAGCGGCCCTGCACCAGCATCACGCCCACGAACACGTTGGGCACGTGCCGGTCGCCCAAGGGCACCTCCACGAAGCCGGCCCCGCCGTCGAGCTGCGTGAGCCAGTGCGCCAGCACGCCCTCGCGCTCCAGGGTCACCAGGGCCCGGGAATGCGGATAAGGTGATTTGACCAGTATCCGGGCCGTGTCGCCCGGATGGTAGAGCTTCTTGTCCGCCACCAGTTCGATGACGTCGTTGTCCGAGCGCGACCACCACGCCTCGCCCGCGCCGGTCGCGTAGAAGCAGACCGCGGCCTCGGCCGGACGGCCCTGCTCGTCTTTGCCGGAAACGGTCAGGAAGTATTCCCCCGGCTGCGCCACCGCATGGGTCCAGGCATGAGTGGAGCCGTCCGTGGTCCAGGTCCCGGTGGCGACCTGCGTGTCGCGCTGCTCCGTGACCCACTCCAGCCGGCCGGCCACGCCCGCGCGCTGGACGCTGAGCCAATCGCGGCGCACGAGCTTGTATTCGGCGACGAGGCCCCGCGCGGGGGACCCGTCCGGAAGCACGGCCACGACCTGCGCGGACCAGTCCTTGCCCTTCTCCGCGAAATAGCTCTTGGGCTTGATGCCGAAGTACAGCTCGGCCGGGTGCACCACGGCCGTGGCCCGGCCAAAAAGACGCTGGCGCTCCGGGCTCGAGACTCCGGCCTCCAGGACCGCGGCCAGCGGGCCGTTGGTCCCGGCCGGATCGAGGAAGGCTTGGACCCGCAGCTTGCCCTGGCCGTCGAGCTTGCCCGCGCCCGAAGCCGCGACCCGTCCGGTGCGGACCTCCTGGCGCCACCAGCCCGGCGAGAAATCGAACTCCTCGTAGCCCGGAGGCTCGTAGCCCGAGGGCTCCAGGCGCAAAGACCAGTCCGCGGGCGCCTCGGGCATGGGCGCGCCGAAGAGATACCAGCCGTCGAGCACGGCCGTGTAGGTGTCCCGGACCAGATAGGACGATCGTCCCGGGGCGACCTTCACCTCGAAGGTGGCGGGCTTGAAAGCCTCGACGCGGAAGCTCTGCGAGAGCTGTATGAACTTCTCCCGGCGCTCCGAGCCGCCGCCCTCGCCCTCGGCGTCGGGCTCCGCGGGCTTGACCACCGAGAGGTCCTCCTCGGAAGGCTCGCTCACCTCCACGTTCCAGCTTCCGGTGGGGGCGCCCTCGCGCAAGGCCAGAGCGTAGTCGAAGGCCGAGTAGCCCGAGACCGGCACGGTGGCCTTGGCCACCACGGCGTCGCGGGAGTCGGTCACGGTGAGCCGCAGGACGCGCGGATCGTCGGCGCGGGCTCCCAAGGGGACCCAATCCCCCCCGGCGAGGCGGCGCAGGATGCCCTTGAAGCGCACCGTCTCTCCCGGCCGGTACACGCCGCGCTCCGTGAACAGCGAGCCCCCGAAGCGCCGCGGCCGGGGGTGGGCATCCGTGGGGATGTCGAAGCGCCACGGGCTGACCCCGCCGTGCCAGTCCGTGGCCATGACGGCCGGGCCGGCCGCGTCGCGCGCGAAGACCCACAGGCGGGGGCGGTGCCAGCGCTGCCAATCCTTGATGCCCAGGCGCTGCCAACCCGGGGCCGTCGCGAAGCCCTGCGCGTCGGTGACGCCCTGCCAGAGGACCTTGTTGTCGTCCCCCCGGATCTCCACGGCCACGCGGCCGTAGGGCGCGCCGGTGCGCAGGAAAGTGGTCCAGATGAGGACGGAGTCCGGAGAATCCTTGACCGTGAGCCCGATGCGGGTGACGTCGTCGACGGCCTTGAGCCAGCAGCCGCCCGGCTCCTGGACCTGGGTGAAGACCAGCCCGCCGCGCGAGCCGGGAGGGAACATCCCGCCGAGATCGATGAAGGTGCGCAGGCGGGCGTTGCGCCGCACGGTCAGGTCCCAGAGCTTGGCCTGGCCCCCCCGATGCGCGGGGGACTTCTCGCAGTTCCACTTCTCGCCCTGGTAGAACGGCACGAACTCCGCATCCGGGATATAGGCCTTCTCCAAAGGCTCCTGCTGGACGTTGACGGCGTCGACCGGATGGCGCGGCGGCAGATAGCCCTCGAGCATGCCGAAGCCCGAAGGCATGCGCAGCTTCGGGCAGTAGCCGCCCGTCTCCAGGGTGAAACGCGCGTCGGAACCGAGCTCGTTGCCGAAGACGTCTTTGAGCTTGCCGTCGATCTTGAAGGCGTAGAGGGTGTCGGGACGGTAGGCGATGTCGGGGAGGTAGTGATAGACCAGGCGCTTCTCATCGTCCCGCGCGCCGGTGTTCTCGCCCTGCTCCTCGGAGAGCTCGGGCATGCCGGTGGAGGGCTCCACGCTCATGTGCGCCAGGAGGTCCTTGGTGCGCACGGGGTTGCTGAAGGCCATGCGGAATCCCGCCGGCAGGCAGGCCTGGGACGGGAACTCGGCGGCCCGGAAGGCGTACCAGGTCTCGAAGACGATGTCGCGCTCCGCGGCCAAGCCCAGCTTGCCATCCGCGGCGGGCAGGCCTTCGCGCAAGCGCAGCCTATAGGAACGGTCGGGCCGCAGGAGCGCGGGCTTGATCGCCAGGACGTTGGCTGTGCTGGCCGCCGCTCCGTAGTCATCCCCAGGCATGACTTTCTTGAGCTCCTCCGGCTTGGTCCTGCGCACCCCGACGGCGACCTCGCCGAGCAGCGTGCCCGCCAGATCCCGTTCCTCGAGCAGGAGGGAGCCGCGCGCCCGCCGCGGGTCCATCTCCATGTTGAAATGGACGAAGAGCTCGGCCTTGGGGTCGATCCACTTGTCGTCGTGGCGCGGCCGGCTGTCGACCAGCGCGGGCCGCGGTGTCTCGAAGGTCCAGCTCACCTCGGCGCCCAGGGCCTCCCCGCCGGCCTGCGGCTTGGTCCCGGCCGGTATGGTGGCGCGGAACTCGGTGGCCAAAGGCAAGGGCTGGTCCGGCTCGAAGGACAGCACCTGCGTGCCCTGCCAACGGCAGCGGCCCTTGACCGCGGGCTCGAGCTTGATGGGGCAGAACTTCCCGGCTTCCTCCGGGGCGTTCAAGGCCGCCATGGGCCGGTTGAAGGTCGCGGTCACGGCATCGGAGGAGCGGCGCGACTGGGTGGGGCCGGACGGGGTCTTGGCCACGACCTGGAGGCTTTCGGACGCGGCCGAAGACAGGCTCAGAGAGAGGAGGAGCGTGAAAAGAAGGGTCACTCGGCGTTTCATGGCCCAATTAGGCCTTTTTTCTGCCGGACTGGTCAATGGCGCGTTCCCAGGCCGGCGGCGAGATGCTATGATAGTCCCGCATGGCAGAGCCGAATCTGCGCTCTTTGCTGGACACCGAAGACCCCGACGCCGTCGCCAGGGAGACCGAGCACCTGCTGCGCCTGATCTCCCCGACGCTGTCCCTCGCTCCGGTCAAGGCCGCCTTCCAGGACATCAAGCGCCTCTTCGCGGGGCGCTATCCGGGCTGGCGCGCCTGCAACACCGAGTACCACGACCTGCACCACACCACGGACACCCTTCTGGCCATGACCCGCCTCATGCACGGCGCCCAGGTCGAGGGCACGCGCTTCACCGACGCGGACCTGACCATGGCCGCGCTCTCGGCGCTGTTCCATGATTCCGGCTACATCCAGGCCGAGGACGACACCGAGGGCACGGGCGCCAAGTACACGGCCTGCCACGTGGAGCGGTCCATCGACTTTCTGGCCGAATATCTCCGCTCGCGCGGCTTCCCCGATGACTACCCGGACCTGTCGCGGTCCCTGCTGCTGTGCACGGGCCTGCACGTCGATATCGCTTCCGTCCGCTTCGCGCCGGGGAATTCCAAGCTTCTGGGCCAGATGCTGGGAGCCGGAGACCTCCTCGGCCAGATGTCGTCTCGGACCTATCTGGAGAAACTCCTTTTCCTCTACTACGAGTTCCAGGAAGGAAAGATCCCCGGCTTCGTCGACGAGTTCGACATGCTCCAGAAGACCTTCGATTTCGATGCGGAGACCCACCGGCGCCTGGCCCAGGAGCTCGGCGGCGTGGACCGCTACATGCGCCCCCACTTCCGCGCCCGCTGGGGCGTCGACCGGGACCTCTGCGCGGCCGCCGTCGCGCAGAACCTCGCTTGCCTGCGCCGCGTCATCGCGGCGGGGCCTGAGCAGTACCGGGACCTGCTGCGGCGCGACGGCCTCATAGAGAAGCTCGAGCGGCTCCACGGCCGCCGGCCTCACTGATAGGCGCCGGCCCAGCCCAGCGGAGCTGGGCCGGGCCGGTTCAGGACAGCCTGTACCCCGGATTCTGTCCATCCCCCCTCGCGGGGGGACTGGAGGGCCATTTCTCTGATGCGGCTACCGGGAAGCCCCTCCTTGCGGAGGACGCGCGAGCCGCGCTGGCCGCCCATCTGCCTTGCTCCCGACGGGGTTTGCCTGGACCCCGGACCTCGCGGCCCGGGCGGTGAGCTCTTACCTCGCCTTTTCACCCTTACCCGCATCTCGCGATGAAGGCGGTATGTCTCTGTGGCACTTTCCGTCCACGGGTCCTTGCGTTCCCGTGGCCCCGCCTTTCGACGGGCGTCGCGCTCTATGGAGTCCGGAGGTTCCTCCCCGCCCGAAGACGGAGCGGCCCTCCGGCTGTCCTGAAATCGTCTATGGGGCCGCTTTCGCGGCGGGTTCCGGCTTGTAAAGGATGCGCTGGCAACTCTCGCAGATCACCAGGGCCTTGGCCTTGGTCACCTCGACGATCATCTGGGGCGCCAGGTTGATGCGGCAGGCGCTGCAGTTGCCGCCGTCGACCGGCACGATGGCGTCGGTCTTGCCGCGCATGCGCGCGTGGCTGTAGACGCGCATCATGTCGGCCGGGACCAGGGCCGCGGCCTCGTCCCGGACGGATTTGCGGGCCTCGTGCTTGGCCTTGAGCTCGCCCAGCTCACCCTCCAGCACCGCGATCTCGCTGTTGGCCTTGCCCTCGGCGGCCTTGAGCTCCGCGGCCGCCGACTTCTCATCTCCGCGGCCGGCGTCGATGCTTTCCATGACCTCAAGGATCTCGGTCTCGATCTGGGAGCCCGCTTCCTTGGCCTGGTCGATCTCATGCTGCAGGGCCTTGAAAGCGTCGTTGGTCTTGACCTGGTTGAGTTCCATGGTGTGCTTGCGGATGGCCTCTTCCTTGGCCGCCATCTCGAGCTCCTTCTCCTTCTTCTGCTTCTCGAAACCGATGATCTTGGCTTTGGCCTCGGCGTGCTTGGCCTTGGCGGCCTCCAGACCGGCCCGGAGGGCGGCGATAGCGCGCGGGATGCGGTCCATCTCCTTCTGCAGTCCGTCGAGGACCGCGTCCTGCTCCTGGACGGCGACGAGGCGCTGGATCGTCTCCTTATTGATGGCCATTAGTCATCATTATACACAATAGCGCGGGCCGCCGGGCGGACGGGGCGCGGGGAAGAATTGTAGGTAGCCTGCAGGTATTCCGTATAAACGAGCGCCCGGCGGTCGTTGTGCCGGGCGCCACCGTCCCGACGCGCAGCGTCGGGACGGAAGAACCCTGGGAGTTAGCCCTCTACCGCCCCTGCCCTACGGGCAGGGGCGGTTCCGCGCGACTCTGCGAGTCGCGCGTTATTTTTATACGCTGGACGATATAATCACTTGCACGTTGAAGGTGATTATATCCGGGGAGATATAAACATCGGGCCCCTGCATGCGATTCTGGCTGGGGGACTCGGTAGTCCCTTTCGAGCGGGGCAGCGAATTTCCGCAGTGCTGGAGCGCGGTGCGACTGCACAGACAAGGAGGACACCGCCCTTCAGCTAAAAGCGGCCGTGCTCAAAAAGCGGCGGACGCCTGGACGAGGCCGTCGGGTCCTAGAAACCCAGCAGCCTGAGCGCTGCCGCGGGTCCGCCCAGAGCCCACACCGCCAGTCCCAGAGCGGCTCCGACGCCGAGCACCAGCCAGCCATAGAGGGCGGCGTGCCCCTTCTCAGGGGCATAGGGGTCCTCCAGGCAGCGCACCGAGTCCGCCGGGAGCTTGGCCACGGAGGTCAGGGCCGCGCCGAAGGGGATGTTGATCCGCATCAGGCCGTTGATGGCCCAGCCGTTGGCGTCGAGCAAGGGGCCCAGGTTGCGCTGGCGCAGCTTGAGCCAGGCCAGGAAGGCGGACGGCCCGGAGACCGCCGCGAACGCCGCGACGAAGGCCAGGGGCTTCTGCCACCACACCAGGGCCGCGAACGCCTCCACCAGCTTGCCCACGCCCGCGGCTATGCCGCCCACGGCCAGGCCGATGGCCGCGAAGATGCCGGCGAACTTGGCCACGTCGAAGGGCGGCTCCTTGGCCGGAGCCTTGCCCTCGTCCACGGCCTTGACCCGGCTCTCCAGCTCGGCCCCCATTTTCTCGGTCACGGCCTTGTCCCTTGCCGAGGCGATCTTCTCGATCTGCTCGCCCAGGAAGCGCGCCAGCCGCTTGTACGGCGACCAAATGGACTGCCGGACGCTGATCGGGTGCTCGATGACCTTGACCACGGTGGCGTCCCAGTCGCGCCCCTGCCGGTCGTAGAAGACGCCGTTGCGGCCCACGAAGATGTGGTCCGAGTCGCCCCCGGTCAAAGCCGCGGCCACGGTCATCCTCTCGGCGGAGTCCTTGCGGCTGCAATCGCAATAGAGCAGGAAGGTCCGGCTCGCCGAGGCCAAAGCCCCGTGCTTGGCGGCGTCCGCCACTTTGATGCAGAGGTCGCAGGAGCGGCCGTCGATGTAGAGCCTGCCGGCCTGGAACACGGCCTCGCCGCGCTTGCGGTAGAACTCGGCGAAGGAGACGAAATTCTTGAGCAGGCGGCCCAGGTCGCGGTGGTAGCGGACCAAGCGGTCCACCGCCGCGATGGCCTCGAATTCGGGCTTGAGGGCCAGGTCCCGGGCGATGAGCTCAACCACCGCCTTCTCGCCTCCCCCGGCAAGGACCTCCCGCACCCGCTCCAACCCCAGAGCCTCGACTGCGGCCGCGGGCTTGGCGGCCAGCCAACTTTCGTACGGGACGAAGGCCTTATGGATGCGGCCCCAGCCGTCTTCCGGCAGAGCGCTCAGGTCCTCTCCCATGAGGGGCGCCACGACCCGCGCGCGGAGATCCTCCAAAGCGCGGCGCCAGGCCGGGTTGACCCCGCCGCGCAGAGGGAGCTTGCGCTCGGCCTCCACGCGGGCCAGCGGGAGCGCGCGGATATCCTCGGTCCCCTCCGTCAGGGCCTTCGCGGCCATGGCCGCGAAGGCCTCTTCCGTGCGGTTGAGAGGTCCGGCGGCGCGCGGGTCGAAAGCCGCCAGGCGGCAGCGCACGAAGTAGTCGTCCACCTTGCCCCGCACGGCCTGCCAGGCCGAGAAAGCGGCGGGCGTATCGGCCCCCATGGGCAGGATGGGCGGCTCCCCCGCCCGGCGTTCCTCGGCCCGCCGCCACCAGTCCGAGAAAGCGCGGCATTGCGCGAAGAAGGCCTCGGCCTTGGCCTGGGACACGCCCGGCTTGCCGCTGCGGTCGGTCTCGACGCCCATGGTCTTGAGGATATCTTCCAGAAGCCGGCGAGTGCCCTCGTCGGCGGCCGACTCCGTGGGGACGATGCCGTCTCCGTTGAGCTTGGTCTGGCTGAAGATGAGCGTCGTATCGGCCGTGTCCGCGGGAGAGATCTCCGGCGCGCCGGCCTTCCCGAGGTTGGAGAGTATCTGCCGGGCCGACGCCAGTATCCGGGACCCGAACTCGTCGCGTTCGTCGATGGCGGCGAGGGGCAAGGAGTCCCTCCCATCCAGCAGTCCCGCCGGGTCTTTCAGGAGTTTGAGGGTCCAGCGCACGGCCTCCAGGACCTCGGGCGCGCGGATGCGGCCGTCGCCGTCCGTGTCCATGAGCTGGAGGGTCCGCGCGTCGAACTCCAGGCCCTTGGTCGGGCAGCTCAGAGCCACCCAGAGCTTGGGGTCGAGCTCGGCCAGCGCGGCCAGGTCCTCGCCCGAGCGCAGGTCGACCTGGTCGATGCCCCCGGCGCGGAAGAAGCGCCAGGTATGACCCTTGACCGGGGCAGCCATCTGCGCAGCCTACTTGACGCCGGTGAAGCTGGCGATGACGCGCCGGTTCTTGGTGCGGCCTTCCGGGGTCTTGTTGTCCGCGATGGGCTTGGTCGGGCCGTAGCCTTTGGCCGCGAGCCGGTCCGCGGGAGCTCCGAAGCGGTCGATGAGCGTTCGGCGCACCGCGTCGGCGCGCTGCTGCGAGAGCTTCATATTGTAGCCCCGGTCGCCCATGCTGTCCGTGTGTCCCTCGATCTCGGCGCTGACCTGCGGGTAGGCCTTGAGGAACTCCGCCACCTTGCGCAGCTTCTCGTCGTACTCGGACTTGACCACGGACTTGGCCGTGTCGAACTCGATGAGCAGGTCGATGGAGACCTTCTCACCCTTGGCCGGCGCGGCCATGACGATGGGGGCGGAAGCCGGAGTCGGAGCCGGGACCGGGGCCAGCAGCTTGACCTGGGACGAGGCCGACTTGGACGGGTCGGCCACGCTGGTCGCCTTGACGATGACCGTCTCATCCTTGGTGATGACCGCAGGCGCCGTGTACACGCCGGAGTCCGTGATCGTCCCCAGCTTGGGCTCGAGCGACCATTTCACGGCCTGGTTCGGCGTGCCGCTGACCGGAGCGGAGAACGACTGGCTGGCGCTGGCGGCGAGCGTAGCCGTCTCCGGCGCCAGGGTGAGGCCAACGATGGCGGGAGCCGGAGCGGGCTTGGGCGCGGGCGCGGCCGCGGCTGCGGGCGCCGCCTCGTGGCGGCTGCAGGGGTCGAACCAGTAAGCCAAGGTCAGTCCGAACAGCAGCCCGTGTATCTCATGGCGTTCCGCCGACTTTCTCCAGACCGGCAGGTAGTCCAGGAAGCCGCCGACGGCGACGTTCTTGTGGACGAAGTAATCGGCGCCCACGCCGAGCTTGCCGGTGAAGGTGGTATGCCGGCCGACCTCGTCGCGCTTCACGTCCGAGGCGCCCAGCCCGAGGTGCACGTTGGGGTTCCAGCGGGAGTCCGGCTTGAGGTTGTAATAGCCGTTGAGCAGGACGGGCTGGACCCTGATGCCGTCCTTGCCGAAGCCCACATTGTCGTAGGAGAGGCCGAGACTCAGGTTCTTGTTGAGGCCGTAGCGCAGGAAGCCGCCCAGAAGCGGCCCGACGGTCGCATGCTGGCTCACCCAGGCCGATCCCACGGGCACGCCCGCGCCCACGGCGCCGCCCACGGCGAAACGGCCGGTCAGATCCTCGGCGCGCAGGGGCGCGCTGAAAAGCAGGGCCAGGGCCAAAGTCGATGCCAGTCTCATGATGGTCTTTCTCCTATATGTCCGACAAGTGCATTATCCAAATTTGGAGCCTTAAAGTCCATTATTCTCCCCGGGGCGAGCAGGACTGCTATAATCTGCGCGTCATGAAAAAAATCCTCCTTTACGGCGCCGGGACCTGCGCCGCGGTCGCGGTCATCGCGGCCGTGGTCATGTACCTGAAGCTGGGCGCCATCGTGAAGGCCGCGGTGGAGACTTGGGGCCCCAAGGCGACGCGCACCGAGGTGCGCCTCGCTTCCGTGAGCCTCTCCCCCTTCTCCGGCAGCGGCCGCATCAAGGGCCTCTTCATCGGCAACCCCGCCGGCTTCAAGACTCCCGGCGCCTTCCGCATGGACTCGGTGCGCCTGACCGTGGACCTCAAGTCCCTGCGCGGCGACCACGTGAAGGTCAAGGAGATCGTGGTGGAGAGCCCGGAGGTCACATTCGAGGGCAGCCTCTCGGGCAGCAACCTCTCCCGCATCCAGAAGAACGTGGAGTCCTTCGCCCCGGGGCTGAAGGTGGAGATCGGGCTCTTCAAGGTCACTGACGGCAAGGTCAACCTCAGCCTGACCGCTCTCGGGAGCAAGAGCCTGACCGTTCCCCTGTCGGACATCGAGTTGCGCGACATCGGCCGCAAGTCCGGCGGCGCCACGGTCGGGGAGGCCGCCAAGGTGATGTTCGGCGCGTTCACGGCAGCGGCGCTCAGAGCCGCAGGCGGGGCCACAGGCCTGGTCAAGGGGCTCTTCGGCAAGAAGAAATAGCGGGACGGTGCCTGCCCTGCGCTCTCAGTAGTCGCAGGGGCTCGCCTGGCAGGGCTTCGTGGCGGTCAGCGGGCAGGCATGCAGCTGCTCGCAAGTCAGGCTGTTGACTTCTTCGCACTTGGCCTTGAGCTGGCAGTGGACCCGGGCGCAGGCGCACATGGCCGCGTAGTACCTCTTCCACCACAACCATGACTCATCCTCCGCGCTTTCCGCGCAGACGGAGTTGGCGGCGAAACTGCATTTGATGGTCGGTCCGCAGGAGATGGCCTGCGAGTTGAGGGCCAGCATCTCATGGCTGGCTTGCTGAACCAGGGGCGTGTAGTACGCGGTGGCCTTGGAGCACTTCTCGGCGTCCGCCCTGGCGGCCTTTATGGCGCTCTCGTCGAACCCCGCCCCCCCTCCGCCCCCTCCGCCCGCCGCGGCCAGGGCGGCCGCGCCGCCGGGCAATCCAGCGAGGTCCGGGAGGTCCTGACTTCCTGCCGAGGCGCCGGAACCGGATGCCCCAGCGGCCGCAACGCCGCCGCCCTGGACGGTCTGGCCGGTCTGGACAGTCTGGACGCCTGATTGGGCCGGCGCATTGAGGACGGGCTGGCCGCTCGCGACACCGGCGGCCGAGGCCGGCGGCTGGCCCGCAGCGGGAGCGGATTCGGAATGCGCCCCGCGGCCGGCCAGCACCCGGCCCGGCATCTTGACCTGCGGATCATCTTTCAGACCCCGCGGTTCCGAAAGCTGCTCCAGGGAGGCTTTGTTCTGCCGGGAGAAGGGCGCCAGCGGGACGCTGACCGGGCGTCCTGTGAAGGCTCTTGCGTCCGTCGCAAAGGGCGGAAGGGATTCGGAGCGCGCCAGGGGCGGGGATGGAGTCACCTGAAGGCCTTCCCGCGCCGCGCCGGAAGCGGCGCGCGCCGACGCCGAGCTTGCGCCGGGAGCGCCGCGCGCCGGCGCTGAGCCTGAGCCGGCAGCGCGGGCCGCCTCGGCCTTGGCGGGTGGGAGGGCGCGAGCCCGGTCCGCCTCAGCGGCTGTCCGGACCGGCTGGCTCGCCGTCTCTGCCGCCGGCGAACTGGCGGGCCGGCTCGGGCCGGCGATCGCCGCCGGGGGCGGCAAGGCCGCGATCGCCGCGAGGCGCTGCGACGCATCGCGCGAGCTCTGCGACGACAATTCGCGGAAGACGAAGAACCAAGCCACGACGCTGACGAGGCCGACTCCGCCGACGACCAAAAGCGCCGGCTTCCAATTCGATGCGGCGCGTCTGATTAAGGCGGCCAGGAGCAGCCCGACCCCCGAGTCCTTGTTGAGCATCTCAGCGACCGTCCTACTTGGGAGTATACCCCCGTTTCTAGACGGCCGCAAGGGAGCGGAGATGCCGCGCCCGGGCGAGCACAGCCGCCGGACAGGACTTCCTCACGGATATTTTTCTTCGATGTTCCGCAGCCTCGACTGGTAGCCTCTTTCCAGGTCGGATATCCTGCGGACGATCGTCCGTTGATACGCGGCTTTGAACTCGCCTTCCACCATCTTCTTGCCATTGGCCAGCAGACGGTCCAACTCGGCCCAGAAGTCTTGCAAGACCCGGTCTCGCGCCTCGCGCGTCTCTTTCTCGGCCTCCAGCAGCTCCCCTTTGTAGGCTGATTCCTTCTGCAGATGATCGATAAGCTCTTTGTCGTCCTTGAAGCTTTGCGGCTTCTCCATCTCGCCCCCCTGTCAGGCTCGTTCCAGACAATCTAGCAAATCGATATGCGCCGCTCGAGCCGTCCATAAAAAGTGAGGCGCCAAGGCAAGCGTCGTTCTATCGACTGCCTTGGCGCCCCAGAGTCTGCCGGGCAACCCGTCCTGAGTCCGGAACGCACCGCGACTGCAACGGCCACTTACGCACGGCCCGATGCGGCACCAGCCACGACCTCGGCGTACGGTCCGTTGGAACCACTTCTCGTTACCGACCACTTCGACGACACCGGACTCAGGACAGGCGAGAACGCCCGACTCAATGAGTATAACCGGATGCGCGGAATAGTCAAGACCTGCGTCCCTGCCGCACGGATGGCCTTGCCTCCCTTCATTCATTATTAGTAGTTTCCATTTCAAGGACCATGGGAGCACCGAGCGTCCAGATACTGACCGAGCGGCTGCATTTCTCCACCAAAGGCGCCGGAGACTTGGTGGATATCACGGCCGAATTAGGACGACGGCTTGGCCGGACCAAGCTCCAAGCCGGGAACATGACTGTTTTCGGCGTCGGTTCGACCTTGGGCATCACCACTTTCGAGTTCGAGCCCGGCCTCATCAAGGACATGAAAGCACTCTACGAGCGCCTGGCCCCCTCGGACCGCAGCTACGCCCACGACGAGACCTGGGGCGATGCCAACGGCTTCAGCCATCTGCGGGCCGCCTTGCAGGGCCAATCCTTGACCGTCCCCTTTGAAGACGGCCGGCTGCTGCTGGGAACCTGGCAACAGGTCGTTGTGGCCGAGTTTGACAACAAGCCCAGGCAGCGGGAAGTGGTGGTCCAATTCGTCGGCAAGCCCTCAGCGCGATGAGTCGGATAGTCTATAATGACCCCATGAGATCCTCCGCCCGAACAGGATTCACTCTCATCGAACTGATGATCGTGGTCGCCATCATCGGCATCCTGGCCGCCATAGCGATCCCTAAGTTCGCCTCGCTCATCCGCAAATCCAACGAGGGGGCATGCAAGGGGAACCTCGGGGCCCTGCGCAGCGCCCTGAGCATCTACTACGCAGACATGGAAGGGCAGTTTCCCGACTTCCTCGGGGCCATGACCGTCGGCGGCAAGTACCTCTCGGCCATCCCATCCGCCCACGCCGCCGACTACCATGCCGCCCACAACAACGAGCAGGTGACCCGCGTCAGCGCGGTGGCCAGCGATTTCGGCGGCTGGCTCTACGACGACATCCCCGCCAGCGGCAACTACGGGAAGGTCGTCGTCAACTGCACCCACACGGACACGAAGGGCACTGTCTGGACCGAATACTGATCCGATCCAAAAAGCCCGCGCCGAAGTTCTAGGGGATTGCCGGGAAAGTGTTGTAGAATATATTTTGCCGGGCAGTTAGCTCAGCGGTAGAGCACTGTCCTCACACGACAGGGGTCATAGGTTCAAATCCTATACTGCCCACCACTCTGACTTGCTTCGTCAGCATCTGATGAGCCGCCCCCAAGGGCGGCTTGCTTTTTCTGATGCGATGCCTGAATCGTCCCGGCTGGATGATTCCGCGCTATTCGATCAAGCGCACCCGCTAATTCGATTCCGTTTCCTTACTTGACCGGACATAAGCACCCGCCCTACGCCGGCTCATCGTAACAGGGAGGATTGGTAGCTTCTCCAACTTCCTCTCCATCGCCATCCGGATCGGGGGTATCGGCCCATGGCGCCCAACCGGAGGCCTAAGGCGTTTGGGCCCATTGCTAGAGGCGGGATAGGGCTCTGGCCTCAGGCGGCCGGAAGCCGCGCCTAGTACACTTTGTACAGGACATTAAACCAGGAGGTTCCCATAATGAAATCTGTCGCAATGGCCCTCGTCGTCTTGGGACTGCCGCTGTCGTTCGTGTTTGCCACTCCAGCCCAAGACGCTCCGGGAACGGATCTCTCCGGGAATTTCGCCGTAGCCCTGGAGACGACTCGCCAAGGATCGGCGCAGCTCAAGAAGAGCATCGCCGCTGGCCAGGCCCAGGTCGCGCAGTCGATCTATGAACCGATCAGCATGGAGCAGGTGGTCCTTAAGAAGAGCCGGATGATGGCGATCGCCACCTCGAAGCCATATCAGGTCAGAGGGCGCAACGAGAGCGCCTATGGCGTGATCACCAATTGGGCTTGGCAGAACTATGCTGAGAAGCAGACCGAGTTCCTCCTGCGGCGGCTGGACTTCGTCCGCGACCTCATCGCATACGCCAGAACCCACCAACCCGACCCGCAGATCATGGAGATCATCCATTGGGCACGGAGCACGAAGTTCGCCATGATGAACCATCCCGAGGGCCAGGACTACGAGAACAATTCGATTTATCCTTTCTTGAAAGACGAGGAGTTCGCGGTCTTGCCGCCAGCCTACCAGAAGTAGGCGCTCTCGACGAGTCGTGGGAGAAATAACCCCTCTTCCGCCCGCCCTGTCTGCCACTCCCTTCTGTCTAGCCTCGCCCCTTCCTATTGCCGGCCCCCTCGGGGGCCGGCAATCGCTATAGTACACGGAGCCGGGAAAAACGCCGATGCCGCAGGCCCCAAACACCTCCAGGCAGCAACTGCCCTAAGCGGGCTCATCGTGGCCGGGAGGGTCGGTAAGCCTGTTCATGGAAGAGAATGGGGCTTTAGACCCTCTTGAGGCCTTAGCCAGAACGATTAGATTCCCAGAGGGCGCCGGGCCATCAGCCAAGTTCCAACATTATCCTGGATGGCCCACCATCTCATCCGGCCATTTCAGACAGAGCCCTCCGATCGGAGGGCTCGTCTCTTTGCGGTCAAGAGGAGAAGGACTCCAAAGCCTCAAGGCGCGGTTTCCTGCTTGGCGGATCCCCTCATCGCGCCGCCCGGAGCGGCTTTCCAGATGAAATCCGGGAAGCTCAGGCGCATGCGCGTGCCGTCATCGTCGAGCACGCCCGGTCCGGCGGCCAGCGAGATGCGCCGCTCGTCGATCGTGAAAGAGCGGAATGCCGTGCGCCCGCGTCTCCCGGCATAGGGTCGGCCGTCGAGCGTGATGCGCGCCTCGGTCGGCACGACGAACTCGTGGTCGTGAGTCGCCTGGCGGAACCAGATCCCCTTGCCGTCCACGAGCCGGAAGCGCAGGACCGGGTTGTCCAGGCTCCACAAAGCCGCGATGAGAAGCTGATCTCCGTTCGGGAAATCGAACCAGTCTCCGCTGAAGCCCGGGCCCGGGCCCTGGTCCAAGTCGAAGACCAGGCGGCGCCCCGGAAGCCGCGCGTAGCGGGCTTGGGCCTGGGCCCGCCGAGCAGCCAAGACGTCGAGCTCCCTCCGGGCGGCCTTGCGGCCCGCGGCGAAGAGCCCCGAACCGATGATGGCCTCGACGCGCCGGAAGGCTTGCGCGCGCGGCAGGTCCAGCCGCGCCAAGACGAGCTCCGAAGGGGCGCGGCCCCCCTCCACCTCCTGGCGCCAGCCCCGGACGTTCTCGGCTTCGAGCCAGCGGCACAGCGCCGCTCCGACCGCGTAGAGACGGAACTTGCGGACCTCGAAGATCTTCCCCCGGTCCCGCAGGGCCTGGATGAGCACCGCCCGGACAATGGCTGAGGAGCTCGTGGCCTCGGCCCCGGCGCGCTCGACGTAGCTCGCCACGCCTTCGAGCCACTCCTCGGACAACTCGGCCGCGGTCCCCGGGAAGAGCTCTCGGCGCCGCGTGCGCAGAGCGGCGAAGTCCCGCATGGCCTCGGCATCGCCGCTCTCGACCCAGTCGGCCAGGCGCAGGCTCTCGAGAGCGGCCAGCGTCATGTCCAGAGGGTCTTCGACCGGATAGGGCCCGGCTTCCCGCTGCTTGAACCGGGCTCCCTGGTGCTTATGGAAGTGCTCGTGGAGGTAGTAGCGGGCCGCCTCGGCCGGCGTCTGACCGTCCTTGACGCGCACCACGGTCACGGTCATCCCGTCCAAGTCGAAGTCCTCCAAGAAGGAGAAGCTGGGCTCGAAGCGGCGCAGGCTGCGCGCCACCGGGACCGCGTCCCCGAAGCCGCGGAAGAACCAGGGGTGGCGCGGGCCGGCGCCGATCAGCGACGAGCCGCGGCTGAAGGCCAGCAGCAGCGGCGGCTTGAACGGCTCATAGCCCGGCCAGGCGCGGGCGCAGGCGGCCCCTTGGGCCAGGACCACAGCTTCGAAACCGCCCATCGCGGCGGGCCGGCGCTTGAGCCAGCTGCGGGCGCCCCGAGCGGCGAACGCGCCCAGAACGAGCAGCCCGCAGGCTCCGACGACGATGAGGGCGCGCCGCATCATCGGGCATTCTACAACAATGGGCCCCAAGTGGACCGTCCCCCTCTCGCCCTCAGCCGAGTTCCAACATCATCCGATTTGACCGCTCCCGGGAGAGCGCAAGCGAGTGCGGTGAAAGTGAGGCGCGTTGCGACTCGGAGTTGAACCCGAATAGGCAACAGTGGTATCTTCCAATCTGATATGCGATTCTTGCTGGAGGAAGCACCATGCTGAACAAGACGCTTATCCTGGCGTTGATGATGGGAGTCAATCCGGCGCAGGCTGAGCCGCAAAGCGCCGCAAAGATCGTGGACGCCAAAACATTCCTTAAACTCATCGTGCCAGCGGCCAAGAAGAACTTTGCTTCTTATCGAGGACAACTCATCAGACTGTTTCCCGATGGAAAGACCGGGGAGGGGCAATACCAGGGCACACTCCATTTGCGCGGCGCTCAGGAGTGTACGGTGAAAGTCTTCGACGAAAGGAGTGAATACTCTTGCGCCTGGGAATGGACCTGCCCCTTGTCAATGAACAATGAACCGTGTGCGGCAGAACCCAAGCCGCATTGCACGGTCGCCAACACGGATTGCGAGATAGTCCCGGTGTGTGAGAGCGCATTCAAGACCTTGGAACGCGACATCAGGCAGTCGCTAGGTGCCGGGTGGTCGATCAATAAAGAGTCGACTGAAGACAGGCAGTTGAAATTGGTCGCCGAGAGCAGATCCGAGATTCCCACGATGATCCTGCTATCCATGCAGTACCAGAGGGACCGCAGGTATGTCTGCAATGTCGACCTGAACGTCGGGCTCCTCCAGGAGTAGTCTAGCGGACCCCCTCCAGGGCAGGCGTCCTTGAGGAACGGGTCCCGCATATCCTAGCATGGCCTCATGCCCGAGCTCAGAGAGAACCTGGCCACCAAGGAATGGGTCGTCATCGCGACCGAACGGGCCCGCCGCCCCGAGGACTTCCACCGGGAGGGCCCGGCGCGTCCGCCCCTGCCGGAACGCCTGGCCTCCTGCCCCTTCTGCCCCGGCAACGAGGCCCGGACCGGCGCAGGCGTGTATTCTTTGGGAGAGCCCTGGCGGGTGCGGGCGGTCAAGAACAAGTTCCCGGCCCTGACCCCGGACGCCCGGCTCGACGACCCGCAAGCCGGCCGCTACCACCGCCTGGCCGGCCTGGGCAGGCACGAGGTCATCATCGAATCGCCATCCCACGCCAAGCACTTGGCGCTCCTGGCGCCGGAGCAAGTCCGCGAGGTTTTTTTCGTCTATCGTGAGCGCTTCCGCGAGTCGCTGAAGGACCCCTCCGTGGCCATGAGCCTGGTCTTCAAGAACCACGGCGAGTCCGCGGGCACCTCCTTGGAGCATCCGCATGCCCAGCTCATCGGCTCATCGGTGGTCCCAGCCCATATCCGCCACCGCATGGAAGAGGCGGAGGAATACCACCGAAAGAACGGCGTCTGCGTGTTCTGCGACATGCGCAAGGAGGAGGAGCGCCAGGGCGCGCGCATCCTCGCCGACACCGAGCGCTTCACCGCCTTCGTGCTGTTCGCGGCCCTCTCGCCTTTCCACATCTGGGTCCTGCCCAAGCGCCATACGGCCAGCTTCGGCGACGCCACCGACGCGGAGCTCGGCGACCTGGCCGAGGTGATGCGGGTCCTCCTGAGGAAGATCCATGTCGGTCTGGACAACCCCGACTACAACCTCTTGATCCAGTCCGCCCCGCAGGACCGCGGCGAGACGGCGCCCTTCCACTGGTACCTGAGCCTGGTGGTGCGCATCTCCCGGGCCGCCGGCTTCGAGCTCGGCTCGGGCATGTACATCAACACCACCCTGCCCGAGGACAGCGCCCGATTCCTGAACTCGTTGCCGGCTTAGTCGCGGCTCGCTCCAGGCGCTAGAATCCGCCGGGAGCCAGGCTGAGGCGTATGGCCAGGAAATGGCAGGCGGCCGCCGCCAGGATGCACAGGTGCCAGATCTCGTGCTGGCCGAAGCCGGGAGGCTCCACCTCGCCGTCGTAGCGGTTGAAGAAGACCGTCCCCGCGGAATAGACCGCGCCGCCCAGGAGCAGGAGGACGGCGCAAGCCGGAGTGATGAGCCGCAGAGCGGGCCAAGCCGCCGCCCCCGCGGCCCAGCCCCCGGCCAGGAAGAAGGCGACGAAGACCCGCTTGGGAAGCTCCGGTCTGGCCAGCCGCAGAGCCGCCCCCCCGGCGGCCAGGGCCCACACCAGGGCCAGCGCCCCATAGCACGGAGCTCCGCTCCGGGTCAGGACGCAGAACGGGGTGAACGTCCCCGCGATGGTCAGGCCGATCGCGCAATAGTCCAGGTTCTTGAACTGGCGCCGCGGGCGCCCGGCGCGGTGGTGGAAAGCGGCGCTGGCCAGGAACATGGCCACCAGCCCCAGCCCATAGGCGCTGAAGCTGGCGATGTGCGGCCGGCTGCCCGCGGCCAGGGCGGGCGCCAGGAGCGAAGCCGAGGCCGCCAGCGACAGCGCGGCGCCCGCCAAAGAGAGCCGCATGCTCCAGACCTCCGGGACCGGCGGCGCGGCCGGCAGGCGCAGGGAATGCGCCAGGGCTTGGCGCGCCTCGCTCAGTGAGCGCTGGGTGTCGAGCGCAGGCGCCGGCGGGGGAGCGGCCGCGGGGATGACGGGAACGGTTCTATCCTGCATATCCTAGGGCTGCGCAGCTATGATACCAAAAGGAAGAGCAGGGCTCAGGCCCCGATCTTCGTCCCCTTGGTCTCAGGCAGGGTCCAAACCCAAAGCCCGGTGAATACCGCGAACAGGGCGCCTATCGAGATGCCCGCGCCCAGGCCATGGCCGCCGCTGCCCCAATGCAGCGCGGTCACCCAGGTGATCATAAGCGGCGTGAAGAACTGCGCGCCGCGCGCCAGGTTGAAGGCCGCGCCCATGGCCGTGGACCGCAGCGCCGTCGGGAAAAGCTCGCTGAAGATGGGGCCGTAGCCGGAGAAGTTCCCGGTCCCGAAACCCACCAGGAACATGAACACCAAGGTCAGCCAGACCCTGGCATCTATGGCCCCCCAGAACCACGTCACAGCCAGCAGGCCGAAAGCCCAGACCAGCGAGAATGCCGTGTAGGCGACCCGCCGCCCCCTCCAGTCAGCCACCACGCCGAAGGAGAGATAGCCCAAGAACCCTCCGGCCTGCGTCACCAGCATCCAAAGCCCGGACTTCGCCATCGAGAAGCCCAACTGGTCGTAAAGATACTTCGGGAGCCAGGTGTAGGTGAACCAGTAGGCCGACATGTCGGTGAGGGCCAGGACCAGCCCCAAGAGGAAGAGGCGGCTGAGACCGGGGTCGGCCCTGAGCGCGGCCAGGAACCCCTGGCGCGCGCCGCCGGTCTCGCGCTGGGCTTGCCACACGTCCGATTCGGGCATATGCCGCCGGATGATGACCACGAGCAGCGCCGGCAGGAGCGATATGAAGAAGCATGCCCTCCAGCCCCAGTCCAGACCGAAGGCGCCCACGAGGGCGGGTTCCACGAACCCGCCCACCACGGAGGCCAGGGCGATCCCCAGCGGCGCCCCCGTCTGCATCACCGCCGCGAACCTCGCCCGCATCCTGGCCGGGAAGGTCTCCCCTATCAAGGTCTGCCCGGTCGCCCACTCGCCGCCCACGCCGAAACCGGTCACGACCCGGAACGCGAGCAGCCACCAGACCGAGGTCGAGAACCCGCAAAGGCAGGTCCCGACCGAGTAGACGCCGATCGTCCAGGAGAGGATCCGCTTGCGCCCGAGCCGGTCGGCGAGGAAGCCGAAGACGACCCCCCCTATGGCGGTCGCCGCCAGCGAGGAGCCCATGAGCAGCGAGAGCTCCCAGTCCTGCAGCCCGAGGTCTCTCTTTATGGGCACCAGCAGGAACGAGAACAGCATCAGGTCGTAGAAATCGAACAGCCACCCCGCCCAGGACATCCCCAGGATCACGTAGTGGCGGGAAGTGGGCCTCTCGCTCTCGTTGAGCAGGCCGGGCTTGCCTGTGGATTCCATGGTCACCCTCTCCGCTTTCATCCGGATTCTAACCTTTAGATCCGCCCGGCAGCAACCGAGCGGCCAAGGCCCGCCCCGCTTTTGTTATAGTAATGTCAGAACATGTGCGGCGTCATCGGCCTGCGCTGTGAACGCGACCGCGGCGACCTCGGCGAGATCGCCAGCGCCCTGTTGCGCATGCTGGAATACCGCGGCTACGACTCCACGGGCGCGGCCATCCAGACCGCGGCCGGCAAGGTCACTTTGCTCAAGGACGTGGGCTCACCCACGGCCGTGACCCGCCGATTGGGCATCCCCCGGCTCTCGGGCCGGGTCTTCTGCGGCCAGGTGCGCTGGGCCACCTTCGGCTCGGTCACGCGCGAGAACGCCCAGCCCCACGAGGTCTCCTGCAAGACCCATCTCTACGGCGCCCACAACGGCAACATCACGAACTGCGACCGCCTGAAGGACTGGCTGATCAAGAACGGCCACCGCGTGCTCAGCGACAACGACGGCGAGATGCTCGTGCACACCGTCGAGCACTATTTCGCCGCGGAGCTGCGGCGCACCCCGGACCGCGCCGCGGCGCTCAAAGCCGCGGTCCTGGCCGCGGCGAAGAAGATGGTCGGCTCCTACGCCGCGGTGGTGGTGGACCCCGTGACCCAGCGGCTCGCGGCCATCAAGGCCGGCAGCAGCCTCTACATGGGCCTCGGACATGACGAGGCCAAGGGGGCCTTCGCCATCGCCTCCTCGGACCTGGCCTCGGTCCTCTCGCGCACCAAGATGCTCCTGCCCATGGCCGAGGGCGAATTCGCCCTCTACGACCACGAGCGGGCCGATTTCTACGACCTCCAGACCGGCCGGCGCCTCCGCAAGAAGCCGGCGCGCAGCCGTCTCAAGGTCGAGGAGACCGAGCTCAAGGAGCCTTTCCGCTACTTCATGCAGCAGGAGATCTTCAGCCAGCCCGCCGCGGTGCGCAAGGTCCTGGGCCTCTTCCTGCGCCGGTCCGACCTGCTCTCGGCCGCGGACCGCTTCGCGCGGCGCCGGCCCGCCCTGGCGCGCCGCGCCGTGCGTTCGGTGCAGTCCCTCGCCGCCTTGACCCACGCCGAAGAGCTGCGCCGCGATTTCGCGCGCGCCGCGCGCGGCGCGGACTTCACCGCTCTGCGCCGCCTGGCGGCGGCGGCCGCCCTGCCCAACGGGCCCTGCGAGTCGTCTTTGGGGAGCTTCCTGGAAGAGCTGGGCCGGCTGGCCCCGGGCGGCTCCTGGGCCGCTTTGCGCCTGCTCGACGGGCTCTGCCTCCGGGACGAGGCCGACGAGGTGGCCCGACGCGTGCGGGGCTTCACGCGCCTGCTGCGCCGGACGCGCCGGCAGGGCGGCGCGGTCTACCTGGTCGCCTGCGGGACCTCCTTCCACGCGGCCAAGGTGGCCGCCGTGTTCTTCAACCGCATCGCGGGCCTCAAGCTCCACGCCCTGCTGCCCGGCGACTTCCGGGCCGAAGCCGGCGCCTCCCTGGGAGAAGCCGACCTGCTCATCGGCATCAGCCAGAGCGGCGAGACCAAGGATCTCATCGACGTCCTGGACCTGGCGCGCGCCGCGCGCCGCGGCGTCAAGGTCGTGACCTTGGTCAACAACCTCAACTCCACCCTGGCCCTGGAGAAGACCGACCTCTGCATCCCGCTCTGCTGCGGCCCCGAGATCGCCGTTCCCGCCACCAAGAGCTTCATGAATCAGTTGGCCGTGCTCTACGCCTTGGCCCTGGCCGCGGCCGGGCCCGAGGCGCGGGGCTTGCGCCAGCGCCGGGAGGACCTGCTGCGCGTGCCGCAGCTCCTGGAGGACACTCTGGCCGGGACCCGCGAGGCGGTGGAACGCGCCGCGGCCGAGCTCTTCCTGGCGCCCAGCATCCACATCCTGGCCACGGGGATGCAGGGCGTGGCCAAGGAGGGGGCGCTCAAGATCCGCGAGGTGGTGCTCAACCACACCGAGGGCTACGAGGCCTCGGAGTTCAAGCACGGGCCCAACACCATCCTGGGGGTCAACACCGTCTTCGGCCTGGAGGCCGTGCTCGGGGCGCTGGCCCAGACGGCCCGGCCCAAGCCGGAGCTCTTCCGCGGCCTCTACGCGAACTACCCGCTCATCTTCGTGACCGGACCGGCGCAGAGGGACGTCAACCTCACGGTCTCGCAGATCAACACGCACAAGATCCGGGGCGCCGACCTCTACGTGGTGGCCGAGCCGAGCCGAGCCCTGAGCGAGGCCATATCCCGAAACCGCACGGCGCACCGGGGGCGCGCCGGACGCGCCGTCTTCATCCCTTTGCCCAAGACCGGCGACGACCTGCTGCCCTTCTTCACCAGCTCCTTGGCCCTGCAGCTGCTGGCCCTGAGCATGAGCGTGCGCAAGCTCGCCCACCTCGACGCCCTGGGCTTCGCGGACCACGGCGTGCACCCGGACTCTCCCAAGAACGTCAGCAAGTCCATCACGGTCGACTAGACGAGGTTCGGTCCCCGCAGGGGACCGAACCCCCGCGCCGACACTCCGGTCGGCGCGGTTCCGTTGTATGCCCGTCGCCGTCACCCGCTGGCCTGCCAGCATTTTGGGATTGCGGAAAGGTTGCGCGCGGGACATGGCCGGAGGCTTGTCAAGTCTTTTTTTGCTCGCCGAGCGGCAGGCAGGGGAGTCCATTTCAACCCATTCTCCGACGAGGAACGGCCATTTTGGGATATGGGCCAAAAGACCTATTTCGGGCCTAGGTCTTTCGGCCCCACCTTTATGGTATAATCGGCCCTAACATGAGCATAGGCCATCGCGCGCTCCAGCCGAGCCGCCCCGCCGCAGCAGCGCCGAGTGCGGATGGCGAAAAACCGGAGGTATGAATGCTGAAGAAATGGTTCGTCTCACTCGTCGCCTGCGCGTCGCTCCTGGGCGCCAGGGCCGTCGCCGCTGAGAAGATCGACTTCGACCAAAGCATCGACGTCAAGGGCATCGTCCAGTCGCTGCAGGCCCAGGTCGCCAAAGAGACCGCGGCCGAGAAGGCCGGCATGGCCAACTGGACCATCATGGTCTACGTCAACGCCAAGAACAACCTGGAGAAGTTCGGGCTCGGCGACGTCAACGAGATGGAGAAGGTCGGCTCCACGGACAAGGTCAAGATCGCCGTCGAGTTGGGCCGCATCTCCGGTTACGACTCTTCGGACGGCGACTGGAAAGGCCAGCGCCGCTACATCATCCAAAAGGACAACAACACCAGCCATGTGTCGAGCCCCGTGCTGCAGGAGATCGCCAAGGCCGACATGGGCGACTGGAAGCACCTGGTGGACTTCGTGGCCTGGGCCAAGAAGACCGCTCCGGCCCAGCACTACATGCTCGTGGTCTGGAACCACGGCAGCGGCTGGGACAAGTTCCACAAGGCCAGCGACATCGTCATCAACGGCATCTCCTATGACGACGAGTCCGGCAACCACATGAGCACCCCGGACCTAGGCAGCGCCCTGGCGGCCATGGGCAAGACCGACATCTACGCCTCCGACGCCTGCCTGATGCAGATGGCCGAAGTCGGCTACCAGATCAAGGACTACACGGACTACATCGTCGGCTCCGAAGAGACCGAGCCGGGCGACGGCTACACCTACGACACGCTCCTGGGACCTCTCGTGGCCAAGCCCAGCATGAGCTCGCTGGAGCTCGCCAAGACCGCGGTCAAGTCCTACTCCGAGCACTATGCGGGCATCGGAGAGGCGGGCACCCAGTCCGCCATACAGTCCGCCACCTTGCCCAAGCTGCTCTCCCTGCTGGACGGGTGGACCAAGGCGGTCATGGCCGCCAACGAGACGGCCGTGGTCAAGAACGCGCACTCCCAGGCGCAGTCCTTCTATGTCAGCGACAACAAGGACCTGCTCCACTTCGCCCAGCTCGTGGACGGCGCGTCGCAGGACGCCGCGGTCAAGAGCAAGGGCGCGGAACTGGAGAAGTTCCTGGCCGACACCGTCATCGTGGCCAACGGAGCCACCGGCGACAGCATGTCCAACGCCAAGGGCCTGGCCGTCTACCTGCCCTCGTGGAGCTTCAACAGCGCCTACAACGAGCTCGCCTGGGCCAAGGCCGGCACCTGGCCGCAGTTCGCGCAGTGGGTGCAGGGCCTCAAGGACAGCGTAGCAGCCCGCTAGATCGAAGACAGCCTGAAGAACGCCGCCCCCGTCCGCAAGGACGGGGGCGCGTCTTTTGGGTGCCGGTGGTCAACTTTTTCAACTTTCAACTTTCCTGAGAGGCGCCAAGGCCTTGGATACCGCGGCCACGCTCAGCCGTAGATAGTCCGCGATATCCGTCATGGAGTGGCCGTCCCCCAACGCCGCACGCATGAACTCCCTACGCACTCGGCACACACTGCGCACCCTCGATAGGCCGCGCACCGCATCAACCGAGGCCCCTCCCAACGAGGTGACGCCAGCGACAATCTCATCAAAATCTCTCCGCAGGGGCACCGCCTCGTGGTTTTCGCCGGTCGCTATCTGCTCATTTGAGCCGCCAGCAATCGCCAGCGGGCTCCGCGCGGCAATCCCCTCACCCGACACCGTCTGCATGCCCTCCAAGATGAACCGCTCATAGGCATCCCTCGCCGCGGCAGCATCTTGATCGAACATCGACAGGAGCAGGCCCTGATCCACCAGGGCCCGACGCCCTTTCCCGAGATATTCCCGATGCCCAGAGTACGGCCACGCGGCAGGGTCCCCCACTATCCCGGCGCGCACTGGATTGAGGTGGATATACCGCGCAAGTTCCTGGAAGTAAGGCCCCTTTTGACAAATGGGCGCCCGAAACCGGTCTTGGAATACATGCCCCGTGCGCCCGAGCCGCGCGTTAAAGTACCTGGCATAGCGCGACAGCAGGATTTTCATGATCAGGGAGATCGTCGCGGCTACCGGCTCCATGAGGAGATGGAGATGATTCGTCATGAGGCAGTAAGCATAAAGCCGGAACGGGGTCTTGGCCCTCTGCTCTTCCAGCAGGTCCAAGAAGAACTCCCAATCTTCCTCACAAAGGAAAATGTTCTGTCGCGCATTGCCGCGGGCCATGATATGGAAGATGGCTCCAGGGAAACTGATGCGAGGATGGCGCCCCATACTATAAATACGAGTTCAGGGGCTAAAAGTTCCCAGCGACTGCGGAAAAGTTAAAAAAGTTAAGAAAGTCGACCACCGTCACCCTTAAGAATTCCACGCAGGGCGGCGGCCAAATCCTGGTACTGCTCGCGGCTGTTGTAGAGCTGAGACGAGACGCGCAGGAGCTTCTTCTCCGGGGTCGGCCAGGCGAAGACCGGCACCTCGATGCCATGCTCCGAGAAGAGCTTCTCCTGGAGAGGATCGAGGCCCTTTGCAGGAGCCGGCGGCCCGGCCAGGGCCGGGGGAAGGGGCAAGGCGGCCATAGCGCCGAGCATGCCCTGCGGACAGGGCTCCGTCACACCCAAGGCTTCGGCCAGGATGCTGCGGGCCTCCACGGCCAGGGCATGGTTGCGCCTCATGACCTCAGGCCAGCCAGCCGGCAGGGCCGAATCCATGGACCGGATAGCGACGGGGACACAGAGCAACGGCGTCGGGTCATCGGTGCCGGTCCAATCGGATTCGAGCCGGAACCGGGAACGGTCCGTGCGCCGGGAATTGGCGCCATGGCTGATGACCAAAGGCCGGATGCGCTCCTGACGGTCGTGCCGCACGTGCAGGAAAGCCGAGCCCTTGGGCGCGCAGAGCCACTTGTGGCAGTTGCCTGTGTAGTAAGCCGCGTCGAGCCGATTGAGGTCCAGGGGGACCTGCCCCGGAGCATGAGCGCCGTCCACGAGTACGTCTATGCCCCGCCCCTGGAGCGCCCGCACCAGACAGTCCATCGGCAGGACGATCCCCGTAGGACTGGCGATGTGGCTCAAGAGGGCCAAACGCGTCTTGTCTGTGACGCAGGAGAGAACGGCCTGGGCAACGGCGTCCGGCGAAGCGATCGGGAAGGGGATGCGGGCCGCGACCACCCGGGCCTTGCCCACGACAAAATCCGCGGCGTTGCGGCAGGCGTTGTACTCCATGTCCGTGGCCAGGATTTCGTCTCCCGGCTCGAAGCGCAAGGAGCGCAGGACGGTGTTGACCCCGGTCGTGGCGTTGGAAACGAAGGCGAGGTCGTCCGCCTCGGCCCCCACGAACCTTGCCAACTCGGCCCGTGCTTCGTCGAGCCGCCCCTCCAGTTCCCTGTCCAGAAAGCGCACCGGGTCGGCCTCCATGAGGCGGCGCAGCCTGGTCTGCTCTTGGAGTACCGGAAGCGGACAGGCTCCGAAAGATCCATGGTTGAGGAATGCGATCTTCGGGTCCAAAGCCCAGAATCGGGCTGGCGAGTCCATAGCAGACCCATTCTATGATTTTCATCCCTGGCTGGCGGTGGAGAAAGTTAAGATTGTTAAGAAAGTTGACCACCGACACTCATTGGGCCGGGACCATGGTCCCATATCGGCCTAGGACCTTCGGCCCTGGCCGCACCTCCCCGAAAGACCTATATTCCTATTAGCATGTCCGCTCCGGCCATCCTCCTCTCTTTGGCCCTTTCGGTCTGGGCCGCAGGCCCGCATCTCGACGCGGACGATTCCCATGTCTGGCCGCAGCTCCAGAAACATGCCTCGACCCTCGGCGTCTCCACCGAGCGGTCGGCTTCGGTCCCCGAAGCCAAGTCGGCCGCGGCTAAACCCGCCGCCGCCAGCTCCAGCGGCAGCGGCGCGGTCATGCTGCAAGGCTTCCACTGGCTGTCCTGGCAGAGTTCGCCCTGGTGGGGAGTCATCGCGAGCAAGGCCCCGGATATCGCGGCCTCCGGCTTCAACATGATCTGGCTCCCCCCGTCATCTGACGCGGAGAGCAACGAAGGCTACATCCCCCGGCGCTGGTACGTCCAGGACTCGAAGTACGGCACCACGGCCGAGCTTCAGAAGGCCATCGGGGCTCTACATGGAGGCGGGGTGAAGGTCCTGGCGGACATCGTCATCAACCATCGCGTGGGCACCAACGGCTGGGGGGGCTTCACGGAACCGGCTTGGGGCTGCGAGGCCGTGGTCAGCGGAGACGAGTGGAGCGGCGCCTGCGGCCATCCGGACACGGGCAAGGGCGTGCCCTTCGCCCGCGACATCGACCACACCCAGGCCTTCGTGCAGAAGGACATCAAGGACTGGATGAACTGGCTCAAGAGCGATATCGGCTACGACGGCTGGCGCTACGACCTCGTGCGCGGCTACGGCGCCCGGTACCAGGCCATGTACAACGACGCCACCTCTCCGGCCTTCGCGGTGGCCGAGGTCTGGGACGATTTCGACATCAACAACGTCGACGCACACCGCCAGAAGCTCTGCGACTACATCGATTCCACGGGCGGCCGCGTCTCGGCCTTCGACTTCACCACCAAAGCGGTGCTCCAGCAGGCGGTGGCCGCGGGCGAGTACTGGCGCCTGCGCGACGGCCAGGGCAAGCCGCCGGGGCTCATCGGCTGGTGGCCGGCCAAGGCCGTCACCTTCCTCGACAACCACGACACCGGCGCATCCACGGGCGGGTCCGGCCAGAGCATGTGGCCATTCCCCGGAGACCGCGTCATGGAGGGCTACGCCTACATCCTCACCCATCCGGGCGTGCCCTGCGTGTACTGGCCGCACTTCTTCGACTGGGGACTGCACGACCAGATCAAGGCCCTCATCGGCGCGCGCCGGGCCGCGGGCATCACCTCCGCGAGCCAGGTCTCGGTGCTGGCCGCGGACTCGGGCCGCTACGCGGCCGTCATCGACGGCAAGCTCGCCATGAAGATCGGCCCCGCGGACTGGAGCCCGGGCCCGGGCTGGACGCTGGCCGCCTTCGGCAAGAACTACGCGGCCTGGACCAAGTAGCCTCCCCGCAGCCGTGCTAGAATGGGATGAGGATGAACGCTCTCTGGCCCGCCGCGGCCGTCGCCGCCGCTCTGGCCCTGGCGGCCTGCCGCCGCGGCCCGCCGTCCCGGGAGGACTACGCCCGCATGCGTGAGGACATGGTGGACCTCGTGGCCGCTTACCCGGCCGGGCAGCGCGTGCGCGACCCGCGGGTCCTGGCGGCCATGCGCAAGGTGCCGCGCCACGAATTCGTGCCCGAGAGGGCGCGCCATCTGGCCTACGCGGACACGCCCCTCGACATCGGCGCCGGTCAGACCATCTCCCAGCCCTACATGGTGGGCTTCATGACCCAGGCCCTGGGACTCAAGCCCGGGGACAAGGTCCTGGAGATCGGCACCGGCTCGGGCTACCAGGCCGCCATTCTGTCCGAACTGGCCGGAGAGGTCTACAGCATCGAGATCGTGGAGACCTTGGCCCGCCAGGCCGAGGCGACTCTGGCGCGCCTGGGCTACAGCCGAGTGCGCACCAGGACCGGCGACGGCTATGCGGGGTGGCCCGAGCAGGCCCCCTTCGACGCCATCACGGTCACCTGCGCGCCGGAGCGCATCCCGCAGCCCCTCGCGGCTCAGCTGAGGGAAGGCGGCCGGCTCGTCATCCCCCTGGGACGCGGATCGCTGGGGCCGCAAAAGCTCGTGGTCCTGCGCAAGACCGCCGCCGGGCTGCGCGAAGAGACGCTCATGCCCGTGCTTTTCGTACCCATGACGGGCAAAGCCTCCCGGTAGGCCCGGAGCCGAACGGCTACTGGACGAGCCGCGCGGTCTTGATGTAGTCGAGCTTCGGGAAATCCCGCATGAGGTAGTCGTTGCCTTCCATCTGGACGCGGCCCTGGTCCGGGCCCGCGCCCTGGGGCGCCCCTTCCCCGTACCCCTTGTAGAGGCTGTCCACTACGCTCATGCCCTCGGTGACCTGGCCGAAGGGCGTGAACCCCATGCTGTCGAGGTTGGTATTGTCGCCGTAGTTGATGAAGAGCTGCGTGGTGCGGGTGTTGGGCCCGGCCGTGGCGAACACGGCGGCCCCGCGCTTGTTGGACTGGCCGGCGGCCGGGTCATCCGGGATGTTGGCGTCGCGCCACTTGGCGCTCACCTGGGGCGAGCCGTGGATGCCGAACTGGACCATGAAGCCCTCGATGGCTCGGAAGAAGGCCGCGTTGTCGAAATAGCCGAGCTTGACCAGGTTGTAGAATCGGTCCGCGCCATGGGGCGCCCAAGCGCGATGGACTTCCATCGTGAAGTCCCCCTTGGTGGTCGCGAACTTGGCCTTGAAGACCGCGGGCGCCTGCTCGGTCGCTTTCTCCGGAGCCAAAAGGGCGGCCGGGACCGCCGCGGCAGGCTGGGCCGGCGCGGCCGCCGGCGCGGCAGGCTGGGCCGGCGCGGCCGGAGACGGCTGGGCCGACTCCCGCGCACAGGCGGCGGCGAACAGCAGACAGCAGAGAGCGAGAAGGTTTCTTTTCATGTGCATAGCCTGCCACAGTTGCCCGGCCCCAGTCAATACGGAGCGAAAATCATAGAATACCGGGGACCATGAACCTGGGCTATCTCACCATCGGGGCCTTGGCCGCCATCATGGGGGTCGTCCTGCTCCTGCCCTTCTCGGTCAGGAAGGCGGAAGAGGAACTGGAAGCCTTCCTCCTCCTCATGGGCTTGGTCGCGGTCACGATCTCAGGCCGCTGGAGCCTGCGCCTGGCCGGCGACGCGCTGACCGCCCCCGCAGGCATTACCGTCGCGGTCCTGCTGGCGGGACTGGTCTTCCGCCGGGTCAGGCCGCGGCTGCGCCGGACCGTGGGCGATATCGTCTGGCTGGTCGGCCTGCGGCCCGCCGCGGCCGGCTTCGTCTTCCTCCTCGGCCTGTGTTCGAGCCTGGTCACAGCGATCATCGCCGCCCTCATCCTGGCCGAGGTCGCCGGCGCGCTGCCGCTCCGCCGCGAGGACAAGGTGCGCCTCGTGGTCTTCGCCTGCTATGCCATCGGCCTGGGCTCGGCCCTGACGCCCTGGGGGGGTCCCTTCTCCGCGGTGGTCGCCCTCAAGCTCAAGGGTCCGCCGCATTTCGCCGATTTCTTCTTCCTGGCGCGGCTCTTAGGCCCGTGGCTGCTGCCCGGCCTCCTCCTGCTCTCCGGCTGGAGCGCCTTGCGGCTGGGGCCGCAGGCCGAGGCCCCGGCCCCGAACGACGACATGGCGGAGGCAAGCTCGGGCGTCGTCCTGCGCGCGGGGAAGGTGTATATCTTCGTCATGTCTTTGGTCCTATTGGGCGCGGGCTTGGCGCCCCTGGCGGAGCGCGCCGTAGCCGGGATCCCGGCCGGGGGCCTCTACTGGCTCAATTCGGCTTCCGCGGTCCTGGACAACGCCACTTTGGCGGCGGCCGAGATCGTCCCTGCCCTGAGCGAGAAGCAGCTCCTGTATGCTCTGCTGGGGATGGTCCTGGCCGGCGGCATGCTCATCCCGGGGAACATCCCCAACATCGTCTGCGCGGCCAAGCTCGGCATCCGCAGCCGGGAATGGGCCGCCGTCGCCGTCCCCATCGGCTTGGCTCTGATGGCGGGCTATTTCGTCCTGCTGCTGCTCATCTGATCGCGCCTTGCCGTTCCCAAAAAGACCTATAATATCCCATGTTGATGGTCAGTGAACGCCTCCGCCTCGATTGGGGCACAGCAAAAGACGGCTCCTGGTGCGACCTTTTCGCCCTGGAGACGAACGGCCCCCATTTGAAAGGCGTCGAAGGGGTCTACGTGCTCTGGCACGGCGGCAATGTGCCGGGCATGGTCCGGGTCGGCCAGGGCGAGATAAAGGAAAGGATAGGCTTCCTGCGCCAGGACGCCGCGGTGCTCAAGTTCAAGGAGCAAGGGCTGTTCTTTACTTGGGCGAAAGTGGAGCGCCAGCGCCGTGACGGCGTGGAGAGGTTCCTCAGCGAGAGGCTGCAGCCCAAGCTCCAAGCCCCGGCGTCCGATGGCCCCCGGATCGCGGTCAACCTGCCCGGGCATGCCGAGCCCGAGGCGCAAGAGGTCGGCGAGGCCGCCGCCGCGGGGCCGGCCATTCGGCTTCGGGCAGCAGCCCAGCCGTCGCCCCCGCCCCAAGAAAGCCTCGCGACCCCGGCGCAGCCCGCGCCCGCGACGGCCCAGCCCGCGCCCGCAGCGGCCCAGCCCGCGCCCGCAGCGGCCCAGGTCGAGGTCCCGAGGGTCCCGCGTCTGCAGCAGCAGTTCAATGAGCTCGTGGCCCAGGACCAGAAGAAGCCGACCCGAAGCTTCTTCGGCGGCGGGGAGGCTCCCAAGGTCTTGTCGCAGGAGGCTGTGGTCAGCGAACTCACCCAGTCGGTGATGCGCGAAGCCCTGCTCCTGCGGGCCTCGGACATCCACCTCGAGCCCATGATCGACCGGCTGCGCGTGCGCTTGCGCGTGGACGGACTGCTGGAGACGCACCTCGAGGTCCCGAACTCGCTCAAGCTCTCCTTGGTCTCCCACATCCGGGTGCTCTGCGGCCTCGACCCGGAGAAGGGCGTCAACTCCGCCAAGCCCGAAGACGGCCGCATGGTGGCGACGGTGGATGGCCAGGAGGCGGACCTGCGCCTGGCCACCTTCCCCACTTCCTATGGCGACAAGGCCGTGCTGCGCATCATGCCGCGCCAGACCAAGCTCCCGGGGCTCGAGGAGCTGGGCCTGCTCCCCGCGCACGCCGCCTTGGTGCGCCAGCTCGTCCACCGGCCCCAGGGCATGATCATCGCCACCGGCCCGACCGGCTCCGGCAAATCCACGACCCTTTACACCCTCCTGCAGCTCCTCAACGACGCCTCGCGCAACATCGTCACCTTGGAAGACCCCATCGAGATCAGCCTGCCCGGGCTCATCCAGGGCACCATCCAGCCCAAGCTGGGCTTCGGCTTCGCCGACGGCCTGCGCGCCATCCTCCGGCAGGACCCCAACGTCATCATGGTGGGAGAGGTGCGCGACAACGAGACGGCCGAGATCGCCTGCCGGGCCGCGCTGACCGGCCACATGCTGCTGACCACCTTGCATACCCCCAGCGCCGTGGGCGCCGTGGCCCGCCTGCTGGACATGGGCATCGAGCCCTTCCTGCTCGCCTCCTCGCTCACCGCGGCCCTCTCCCAGCGCCTGGCCCGGCGCATCTGCGACGGCTGCCGCGAGGCCTACAAGCCCGGCGACGACGAGAGCACGCAGATCGAGGCGCTGGCGGCGAGCGCCGGGCTTCAAGTCTCGGCCAGCTCCTTCCCGACGCTGTACCGGGGCCGGGGCTGCCCCGTTTGCAGGTCCTCCGGCTACAACGGCCGGGTGCTCATCTTCGAGGCCGTCCCCGCCACAGCCGAGCTGCGCCCGCTCATCCTGCGCAAGGCTTCCGCGGACGAGCTGCGCCAGGCGGCCACGCGCGGCGGGATGGAGCCTCTGCTGGCCGACGGGCTGCGCAAGGTGCAGTCCGGGGCGACCTCTTTGGCCGAGGTCATCCGCGTCGCGGGCTCCAACGACTGAGGCCGGCCGTGCCGGATCGCAGCGCTGGGCGCTTGACCGAAGGCTCCTACCACAAGGTTACCAGCTTCTCTTTTAACAGCGTCAACCAGCTCACGCAGGTGAGCCTGCCCGACGGGACGGCGTCTAGTTACAAGTACGATGCGGCGGGCCGGCGGGTCGAGAAGTCGACGGGCTCGACGAGCAGTCCGGTCGTGACGCGGTTCGTTTACGACGGGCAAAATATTCTCGCTGAACTCGACGGCAACAACAATCTGTTGGCGCTCTTCACGCAAGGGCCAGGGATAGACCAGCCGCTCATCATGCGCAAGTCCGACGGGACGGAGTACTTCATACATGGGGACGCATTGGCCAGCGTGGTGGCGCACACTGACGCGAATGGAGCCCTGATAGAGAGGGTGGAGTACGAGGCTTACGGCAAGCCGACCTTTGTTGATGTGAGGGGGCCGCCGGTCACATCAACTGCGTCGCTGACCGGAAGTCCGTTCGCGTTCACCGGGCGGATGTGGGAGGCGGAGACGAACCTTTATGATTACAGACACCGGCAAACCTATGATCCTCAAGCCGGGAGGTTTGGGCAGGAGGATCCGATAGGGTTTGCTGGGAACGATGTCAATCTGTACTCATACTTGCGCAATAGACCATTATTGTTCCGAGATCCTCTTGGTCTTGCCCCGGGTGATCCCTATCCTACTCTGGATGATGCAATCATTGCTGCAATCGAGCAGTACCTTGGGTACTCAATAAGGCTGAATTTGGAACTTGGCGGAGCAATCTATATGCAGAATGGATTATATTACTACGCCCCAGCCATCTTCGGAACTGAGGACAAAATGAATCTTGGGGATTTTTGGGTGCCTGATTCCGGTGAGTTAATTGCGGCGTATCATACACACGGCGCTGTCGACCCAAACTACAATAGCGACGACTTCGGTATTGGTGACAGGAACGCTGCATGGGGCCAAGGGATAATCCTAGGTGTCGGTACACCCGATGGCTCCATTCTAAAGCTCACTCCTTCTAGCAAATGGAATCCATTTGCCCCACCTTTTTCTGTCAAGCGCGACATTCTGAAGCCAGGAAAGAAGGGCAATGGAACGGAAGGAAAGGCAGAGAAAGGAGATAAGGGGACAAAATGTCATTAGCTAAGAGAGTCGCTATCGATTCTGTACTAATTCTCATCGTCGGAGCAGTCGTGTTTTTGGCGGATTATAGGTATCGGCAAGGCGAGATGGCTGTTTTGGGCGTCTCCCGTCTAGTCAGACTATCAGGGACCGAATTGCGGGTCGGGTCATGTGCTTACACGGATTTCGCAGGTCGGTTAGCCAGCCGCAAGGATGGTTACCTGAAGAGCTGGCCAGAGGATATGGGGCGCTATCGAGTGACTATTGGGAAACTGAAGAAGCATCTTTGGTCGGAGTCAGACAGTGTTAATACATGGATGGTGCTGATCGATCAAGGTGCTCTGACTTTGGGCGGCGACTTCGTCTATGAGATAAGACAAGACGACTGCGCGATCCTGGCCGCACGTCCAGAAAAATAGCCGAGTTGGGTCAGTTGGGCTGAGTAGACAAGCTGTGTGAGTGGCAAGATGAAAAATCGCCTACAGTGTCCTAGAATTCCGACCCGCGCTCTTGGGCGGGTGTGTTGGCGCGGGTCGGAATCGCCCCGACATGCCGTACCGTCGGGGCAAAAACCGCTTTGGGCCAGTTGCTTGAACCACGGCTACCGCCCAGTCACTTCGTGCCTGGGCGGTTCCGCGCGCCCCTGCGGGGAACGCGGGCAGTCGAGTCACCGAGACCATTGTGTTCGCAACACGAACCCATAGAATTCTATGCATAAACTAGTTTCTTTCCTCATTCTCGCCACATCCCCGGCATGGTCCGCCGACACCAAGACCCACGTCGACGACCTCCGCCGCCTCCAGCTCGTCTCACCCCAGAACCTCGTCATCATCGACGTCCGCCCGCCCAGCGACTTTGCCAAAGGCCACATCCAAGGCAGCCGCAACATCCCCGTAAAAAATCTCGCCGCAGCCCGACTCCCGCTCGACTCAAAGATCATCGTCTACTGCGGCGAAGACTCCTGCCCCCTCGGCGAGCAAGCCGCCAAGAGCCTCATCTCCGTCGGGCACAGGGATGTTCAGACCCTTGTAGTAGGCCGCTCAAGTTAGGCCGAGGTCCGAGCCGGGGTCAACCCAGGCGTCTATGCAACACCCAGGCATGTCCCACGCCAAGGACGGCGCGAAACCATCCCCTCTCGAGTCTAAACAAATCCCCTGAAGGCAAAATATATCATGTAATTATTTGCCTTAGGGCAAATAATTACATAGACTCTGGCCATGCCCCAGGAACGCTACCTGTCCTCTCCGATCATCGAAGATTTGAAGGCCAAGATGGTCTTTGTCGGCGGCCCCAGGCAGGTCGGCAAGACCACGCTGGCCAGGATATTGGTCGGTGCCCAGTTCAAGGAAACGGCCTATTTCAACTGGGACAACAAGGCTGAGCGCAGGCAGATCATGGCCGCGCAATGGCCGGGTGCCGCCGAACTCGTCATTCTGGATGAGATCCACAAGTTTTCGGGGTGGAAGCGCTTCATCAAGGGTGAATACGACGTTCACAAGGAAAAATATCGGTTCTTGGTCACCGGAAGCGCACGACTGGACATCTACCGCAAAGGCGGCGACTCCCTGCAAGGCCGCTATCACTACTACCGCATGCACCCCTTCACCCTGGCCGAACTGGCCAAGACGAAGAGCCCCATCGAGCCTTTTAAGGAGTTGCCCATCGGCGCCGTGCATCATCAGGAGTTCGCGACCCTGGAACGATTCGGCGGATTCCCGGAGCCGCTGTTCGCCCAGAACGACCGCACTCTCAGGCGTTGGCACAGCGAGCGCAACGAGCGGCTTTTTCGCGAAGACATCCGCGACACCGAAATGATCCGGGAACTGGGGAAAATGCAGGTCCTGAGCGACATGCTGCCCTCAAAAGTGGGGGCGCTGCTCTCCATCAACAACATGAGGGGAGACCTCGAAGTCAGCCACCGAGCCGTGTCTCATTGGCTGACTATCCTCGAATCCTTCTACTACCAATTCCGCGTCTATCCGTTCTCCAGGGCATCGTTCCGGGCGCTGAAGAAGGAGCCGAAGCTTTATCTCTGGGATTGGTCGGAGGTGACGGATGAGGCCGCCCGCTTCGAGAATCTGGTCGGTTCGCACCTACTCAAACTCGTCCATTGGCTGCACGATTACGAAGGTTTAAAGACGGGACTCTATTTCTTGCGCGACACGTCTAAACGGGAAGTGGATTTCCTGGTGACGGTGGAGGAAAAGCCCTGGTTCGCGGTGGAGGTCAAGCTAAACGATGACAGCCTCGCGCCCAATCTGAGATACTTCCGCGATAAGCTGAATATCCCGTTCACCTACCAGGTTCTCAAGAAGCCCGGGGTAGATCGAGTTGCGGACGGTATGCGCATCATCTCCGCAGACAAGCTACTGCCTGCCTTGGTTTAAGACGCTCTTAATCCCAAGGCCTGCCGCGGTCTAAAAGACGAAGTCGCCCCCATTTTTGCCGCAAAAACGTGCTATTAATTGCGGCAATAGGCTATGGGCAAACATGCTTCCTCCGTCGATAGCCGGGTCCTCACTTTCATAAAGGGACATCCCCCTGGCTGGGTATTCAGTATGGAAGGTTCTTTCCTATGGAGTCGCTGCTGCGTCGGCAGGTTGCCCGCAGCGGGCCTAAATGCCCCACAACAAGGGTCTGAACGTCGCTGTGCCCGACGGAGAGAATGTGCCATGACCTCTTATTCAGACTAGGCGGAATCATCCCGCCACGGCGATAGTCATGAAATAGCTTTTTACGCCCCAGTTGCCAGCCCAGGAATGGCCCAGGCGCCATACGGGCGCCTGGGCCGGTCCCCATCCTAGGTCAGCCCAAGCCCGGAGCCCGCGCGCCCGCAGCGCCCGCAGCAGACCCCGACATCCGCAGCAGCGACTCCATAGGCGAGAACTTCCTATGCTGCTCCGCCACGTCGCGCCGGGCCAGATGCACGTAGCGCTTGGTCATCTCCAAGGTCGAATGCCCCAGGATCTCCTGCAGGCTGAACGAATCCCCCCCGTTGCGGATGTAGAGCACCGCGAAAGTATGCCGCAAGGTGTGCGGCGACAAACGCACCCCCTCGATCCCCGCCTGACGGCCGTAGCGGATGATCAGGATGCGCACCTTCGCCCGGTCCACAGCCTTGCCGGTCCGGCCCAGGAAAAGCTGCGGGGCCGCGACCAGCCCCTTGGCTCTGGCCTCGGCGTACTGCTGCAGCGCCTGCCGGGTCATCTCCGAGAACGGCACCGAACGCTCCTTGCGCCCCTTGCCCATCACGGTCGCCGTGCAGTTGCTCCACTCCACCCGGCTCGCCTCCAGGGAAAGCACCTCCGAGATGCGCAGGCCCGAATCCAGCATGAGCATCAGCATGGCGCGGTCGCGCAGGCCCTCCACGGTCCGGACATCCGGCATCTCGATGAGGCGGCCCGCCTGCTCCGGGCTGAACGGGCGGATCAGCACCCGCTCGCAGCGCGGCCTCTCCACCAGTTCCATCGGGTTCGTCGGGATGGCGCCCTCGCCCTTCCAGAACCGGAAGGCGCAGCGGATGGCGCCGTAGACCCGAGACACCGTCTCAGCGGATATCCCCTTCTCCCGCAGATGAGCCAGATGCTCGCGCAGAAGGGACGGCGTCACCGCGCCCAGCTCCGGCGCGCCGCGGCTCTCCAGGAACGCGGCCAGGTCGCGCAGGATGAAGCGATACCACCTCACGCTGCCCGCCGCCAGGTTCAAGGCGACGCAGCGGGCCAGGAACGAACGGTTGGCGTCTTGCAGTTTCATATGTACCTCCGTGGTCTTTGGGAACCCCTCATATGACCAACGAGCTACCCCCCATTTAGTTCCATCGGCGGTTTGCTACTATAGCGTTCGCCATGCCCCACGGGGGCCTGGCAGGGGTGCAGCGCATGAACACGATCCTCAAGTTGGCGGTGATAACCGCCCTGGTCTACTTCGGTTTCCAGTTCTTCTCACGGAACAGGACCTCGGCTGGTTATTCCGCCGTGACCCCGGAAGATATAAAAAGAACGGTGAGCGAGGCCCGGACAGCGCATAAGCGCATCCTCATAGAGGTGGGGAGCGATGGCTGCGTCTGGTGCGGCAGGCTCGGCAGATTGATGTCGGAGGACCGGGGCCTGCGCATGGCTGCGGAGGGTTTTGTAAGGCTGCATGCCGACCTCCGGTCGAGCGCCCAGCTCCTGTTCTCTTACGGCCAAGTGCCGGGGACGCCGCATTTCTTCGTGCTCGAGGAGGACGGAACGCTGCTCTCTTCCCAGGAGACCGACAGCCTGGAATCCGGGCAGTCCTATGACCGCGGGAAACTGCTGGCTTTTCTTGACCGCTGGCGTTCCGCGGGCGGCGGTTCTGTTCCGGTCACCAGCGGCATAATCGTGTACGGGCGGGATGACTGCAGCCTTACCCAGGGCTTCCTCCGGGAGCTGGACAGCGCTGGCGCCGAGTATACGTACAAGAGATTCGACGATGAAGCCGCGCGTGTCGAGGCAATGTCCCGCATGCTGGCCTCCGGCATGGATCCCTTCGGGGCGGGATTGCCCGTGGTCTGCGTAGACGGAAGGTTCTTCGTGCGTCCTTCTCTGGAGCAGGTACTAGCCCTCTACCACGGCCCGCTGAGTCCCGGCCGGGCGAAGCCAGGGGCCGGCCGCGGCCCGGCCGCCGGCGCAGCGCCTGCGGCGCAGGAGGCGGCCGCGGAAGGGCTTTTCGATATTTCCGGCATAGTCACGGGCGACTCCGCCATGGCGATAATAGGCGGGGAAGCATACCGGGTCGGGGATTCCGTAGGCGGTTACAAGCTGCAGAAGATAGGGAAGGATTACGTCAGCTTCGCCGACCCGCAGGGCCAGACCGTCACCCAGAAGCTCAAGGCTGAATAGCCGCGGGTTTACAGCCCGGAGTCAAGCGCCTAAGAAAGCCGGAAGCCCCGGGCCAGGATCTCGGTGCAGGTGCGGCGGTAGAAACCCAATATGCCGAGGGTCTGGATGTCCACCTTCACGTCGTAGATGCCGGCGAGGTCCGGCCGGGCCTTGAGGATGGAGGCCAAAGTCTTGTCGTAGCCGCCGTTGCCGGCCGCGCCCGAGACCGTGGTGGGCCGGATCGAGGCCGTGACCGGGATGGCCAGGCCGTGCTGGCAGGAGCGGCCCCGCACTTCTCCGGCGTCGCGGGCTCCGGGCGGCAGTTCCCCCGGCGTGAGCGTGGAAAAAGACAGGGGCCCCTCGGAGGCGTAGAACACGATCATCCCCCCGGGCGAGATGAGCCCGGGATTGGCCGTGGTCCCGTCCTCCTGGGCCCGGACGGCCGGGGCCGCGAGGAGCGCGGCCAGCAGCGCCCAGGTCAAAGCTTCCCCACCTTCCCGGTCACCTTGGTGCAGACCTTGGTGTAGAGGCCCAGGAGCACGGAGTTGACCTTGATGTCGCATTTCACGTCGTAGAGGATGGCGTCGCGTCCGCCCAGCGCGTTCTTCACGGCCGCGATGTAGCCCCCGTCGCCCCACGCGACCAGATACAGCAGGGATTGGTTGCAGCCCATGCCGCTGACCGTCTCGTCGGCGGGCGTGGCCTTGACCTCGGCCGGCGTGGCGGAACGGTAGGAGCGCGCGCTGTGGATGTTGGAGTAGAGGAGGCCGCAGCCGGACAGGGCGGCCGCGGCCAGCAGGGGCATGATGGCTTTTCTCATGGTCCTAGCCTCCGAGCTTCTCGCCGCAGGAAGAGCAGAACTTGGCCCCGGCGGCCAGGTCCGCCTGGCACTTGGGGCACTTCAGGGTGGCCTTGGCCGCGGCCTGGCCCATGACTCCGGCCATCAGGCTGCCGAGGTTGGCGCCCGCGCCGAGGCCCATGCCCAGGCCCATGCCGGCGCCCGCGCCGCCGCCCTCGTTGCCGGCCGCTTTCTCAAGCGTGTCGAAGGTCCGCTTGGTGTTGTAGCCCGCGCCCATGATGTCCATCTCGGCCCTGTCGGAGAGCGCCTTCTTGAGGCGCTTGACCGTCTCGTCATCCTCGGAGACGTCCACGGAATTGAGATAGAAGTTGACGAGCTTGATGCCGTAGATGCCGAAGTCGTCGGCGAGCTTGGCGCCGATGCCCTCGGACATCTCCTCCAGATGCGCCGCGACCTCCAGCAGGGGGACCTTGGTCTTGATGATGGTCTCGGCGATGTAGTCCTTGGCTTTGGTCAACAGCACCCCCTTGAAGTACTCGCTCATGGTGTCCACCGAGAATTCCTGCATGGTGCCGGCGAGCTTGGTCACGAGCTTGCGGGAGTCCGAGACCTGCACGCCGAACTGGCCGAAGGCGCGCACGGGCAGGAACACGTTGTACTTGGGGTCCTGGACCGGGATGGGGGTGTTCGTGCCCCACTTGACGTTGAGGTTGACCGCCCTGTTGATGTAGTAGATCTCCGCGGCGAAGGGGGTCTTTCCGCCGAAGGGGATCTTGATGAGCGTGCGCAGCAGCGGGATGTTGGCGGTCTCCAGGACATGCGTGCCCGGGGGCAGGATGTCCAGGGCCTGGCCGCCCGAGTAGAAGATGGCTTCCTGGGACTGGTTGACGATGACCCGGGTGCCCCAGGAGAGGTCGTCGGGCGGATAGCGCCAGACCAGGACGTCGGCGGGACCGTCGTATTTGACTCTGTCGATTATGGCCATGATCGCTCCTTTCTTCTAGGTTCCTCGCGACAGTGCGGCCAGGATATCGCGGGCGAAATCGCTCAAAGAGGGGTCGCGCGCGCCCATCACGAGCACGAGGTCCCCTGCGCGGGCCTGCGCAACGACCTCGGCTACGATGTCCGCCCGCCGCGGCACATGGGACGCCTTCAAGCCGCGGCGCCGCAGGGGCTCCACCACGTCCTGGGAGGAGATGTCCTTGGCGGTGGTCCCGCCCACGTAGTAGATGTCGGGCAGCCACAGCCGGTCGTCCGGGCGCAGGGCCGAGGCGAAGGCCTCGATGAGCTCTCCCTTGAGCAGCCGGGTCGGGGCGAAGCCGTGGGGCTGATACACGGCCAGCACGCGCGCCGCGCGCAGGTGGGCCGCGGCCAGGGCCGCGGCCAGCTTGGCCGGGTTGTGGGCGAAATCGTCGACCACCTCCACGCCCCGGGCTCGTCCCAGGCTCTGGAACCGCCGCGCCACGCCTTGATAGGAAGCCAAAGCCCGGCGGCAGTCGGCGAGGCTCACGCCCTCGTTGAGGGCCGCGGCCACGGCCGCGACGGCGTTCTCCACGTTGTACCGGCCGGGCAGAGGCAGGACGAACTCCTCGCCGCCGATGCGGAAGCGCGACTCGCCGCCGGTCAGGGCCGTCACCTCGGCCCGGACCTCGCCCCGCTCCAGGCCGAAGGTCCGGTCCGCGGGGAGGTCCTTGAGGTTGGGGTCGTCCGCGTTGACCAAGGCGGTCATGACGTTGCCCCGGAACTTGCGCAGGAACTCCCGGAGCACGGGGACCTCCTTGTGGTCCTTGGTGAGGTTGAGGAAGACGCCCACGGCCGGCTTGTAGTTGAGCAGGGAGCCGTCGCTCTCGTCGGCCTCGATGACCAGCAGGCCGGACTCGCCGCGGAAGGCGTTGCCCCAGAAGCCGCGCTTCTGCAGAGCCAGGAGGTTGCCGCCGGTGATGACCGAGGGAGAGCGGCCGGCCGCCTCGAGGATCTCGAAGATCATGGCCGTGACCGTGGACTTGCCGCTGGTCCCGGTCACGGCGATGGTGCGCATCTCGGCCACGTGCTTGGCCAGGAGCTCCGAGCGGTGCATGATCGGCACGCCCAGCTTCTTGGCCGCCGCGACCTCGGGGTTGTCGTCTTCGATAGCGGTGGAGAGGACCGCGAGGTCGGTCTCTTTGCCGACGGCGCTTCCGTCCTGGGCAAAGAGCTTGATGCCCAGGGCCTCCAGCCGCGCCTTGAGGGCCTGGTTCTCCCCCCGGTCGAAAAGCCGGTCGGAGCCGGTGGCCGGCTGGCCGTCCATGGCGTGGATCTGGGCCAAGGCGCTCATGCCGAAGCCGCCCACGCCCGAGAAGTGGATGCGCATGGGACCTGCATCATATCAAATGGAAATAGTAAGATTCCGGCGTATGGCGCATACCTTCCTGCTGCGTCCCGGATCGTGGGCGATACACGGGAGGTTCTTCGACGCCCGGTACCGGCTGGAGGGCGTCCGTGGAGAGCTGCGGGTCCGCCACGAGCCCCTGGCTTGGTCCATCGAGGGCCGGCTGGAATTCGCCGACTCGAAGCAGGGCCTGGAGCTGGCCTGCTCGGTGGCCCCCTCCAAGGGAGGGTCCGCCGCGAGCTGGTCCTGGGTCCATCCCAAGCTGGGCCGGTTCGATGGCGCCTTCGAGCTCGCGGGCCGGCGGATGTTCTCGTCTTTCCGGTCCTGGGACGGGCGGCACGCGGGCCAGGTGACCTTGACCCAGAAAGGGGAGCGCGCCTACCTGGTGGAAGGCGAACTGCGCTGCCAAGGCGCCATCTTGGGTTCCTGGGAGCTGGCGCTGCGGCGGCACGCCGCGCTGGATCAGTAGAGCCTGAGGCCCTTGTCCGGCGTGCGCAGCTCCGGGTTCTGCTCCCGGTTCTGGCGGTGCGCCGCGCGCAGCACGTTCTTGCGCACGTAGCCGTGCAGGTCGCCCACGCTGACATGGCCGCTGCCCTCGGGATCGGCCTCCCCGCCCAGGCCCCGCAGCAGATAGTAGGTG